>JABRWB010000042.1 GCA_039961635.1 bacterium | reverse complement strand
CCCCTACCCCGCCGCCGTAATCCCGTCCAGGAACTTGCCCGCGTCCTCGGCGATGCCCGTGCTGCGCAGCGCGATGTAGAGCTTTCCGTTTTCCACACGCACGTACGCCTGCTGGAACCGCCAGTAAAGCGTGCCCAGCACTCCCAGCACGACGAAGATGAAGCCGAGATAAACGAGCGGCAGCCCCGGATCGCGTTTCCATTGGAAGATGCTCTCGGAGACGATTTTGTCGCCGATTGCGAGCGTGAAGCCGGGCGCGGACAGCGGCTCGTCCTTGGTGATCACCGACATCTGCACCGTCTCGGCGCTGCGCGCGTCGAGAACCCGAAGCTTGGCCATCGGCGGGATCTCGCCCTTGTACTCGCCCGCCTGATACCACGGGCCGACTTTGATGTCGTCGATGATGAAAACGAACGGGGTCGTGGCCGGCCTGCCCTGCGGCACCGCGCGCAGCCCGTCCGGCGTCACTTCGAACGGCACGCCCTGGCTGACTTCGGTGCGGAATTCGGTGCCGTCAATCGTCGCGACCAGCTCGATCCGCCGGTTGAACGCGGACTGGTACAAAACGAGCTTGTCCAGGTGCAGCGGGTAGTTGACGGAAATAACCTTGCTTTTCTTGCGCCCGTTGCGCTCGACGGTGAGATTGGACGTGAACTGGTGGACGATGAACGACTCGAAATCCTTGTAGGCCTGCGGGATGTTCGAACCCATTTTCGACCAGTCGATTTCCTTCACCAACTTGTCGTAGGTGATCTCGAACTGCTCGTTGTGCAGCGTGAACTCCATCGGGGGAAGCCCGCCGACAAGCTTTTGAATGAGCGCCGGCTTGCCCTCGGCCGCGTCCACTTTGAGCGTGACGGTCTGGCCGTCTTCGATTCCGATTACTCCGTTCTGGCCGAAGATGAGATTTATCAGCGCGCCTATTAGGATCATTATCAGCGCGAAGTGAAGCACGACCAGCGCCCACATCCGGCGCATCCCGCGGCTGGCGTACAGATTCAGCGCGCCGTCCGGATGCGAAAGCGCAAACGTGCGGAAGCCGCGCTTTTTCAGCTCGCCTTCAATCCTGGAGAACTCGGATGCGGCGTCCGTTGCGGGTACGACGCGGTGGTGGCGCAGCCGCTCGATCGTGCGGGCGCGGATGCGGACGCGCGGGTTGAACTGCAGCCGCCACGTGCGCACGAAGCGAAGGTAGCTGCAAACGATCGCGCTGACGCTTATCCATCCAAGCAGCACGTTGAAGTAGACCGTGTGATAGATGTCGTGGAATCCGAGCGCGATCAAAATCCGCGCCTTGCCCGCGCCGTACTGCGTCGCGTAATCCGCGGCAGGCTTCATCTGGGGGACGATGGTTCCGATTATCGAGAGTCCCGCGATAATCGAAAGGACGACGACAGCCGAGGGAAGATTGGTGAGGTGGAAGTAAAGCCACGCGAAAAGTCCGCGATCCTCCGCCATCGGAGTGACGGATTGCTCGGGAAGGTCGCTGACGGCCGGCACCGATGCGGCCGAGCCGTTTTGCTCTTCGGCTTCGGGATGCTCCAGTCCGGCGCGGTCGAAGGATTTCTTGTTAGGTTCTGACACGGTGCGATTATATCAATCGTGCCCGGCGGCGCGAAGCCGCTTCGGGCACGATTTCACTTCACAATATCGTTCAAATTGAACAAAAAACGGCGGCTAGATGTACGCGTGAACGCTTTCGAGCTGGAAGTACGAGACGAGGAAATTCACACCGAGGAACGTGATGAGCACGGACAGGAATCCGACCAGCGCGAACATCGCGGTCTTGTTGCCCTTCCATCCCCAGGCAAGCCTGGTGTGCAGGAACGCGGTGTATATCAGCCAGGTGATGAGCGCCCACGTTTCCTTGGGGTCCCAGGCCCAGTAGACGCCCCACGCCTGGTCGGCCCATACCGCGCCGGCGAAAACGCCGAATGTCAGGAACGGGTAGCCGTACACGACGAACCTGTATATCAGCGTGTCTATGTCGTCAAGGCTGAATTTGGAGTCAATCGCTTTCGCCCCCCAGCCGAACTTGCTTCGAAGAATGAAGTAGATCGCGAACGCTGCCGAGAGCATGAACGCCGCGTAGCTTATGAACATCGCGGTCACGTGGATGTTCAGCCACGGGCTCTTTAGCGCCGCGACGAGCTGGCGCGGCTGGTCCATCCCGGCGCGCACGCCTTCGTTCATCATCGAATAGACGATCGCGACCGTCGGGATCGCCACCACGAACGCGCCGAACAGCCGCGTGCGGGCGAGCGGCTCCGCGATTATGTAAATCAGCGCGACCCACCACGCGAAGAAGTTGATCGCCTCGAACAGGCTCGCCGCGGGGATGTTGAACGCGCGGTACTGGTGGTAGTAGTCCACCGCCCGCAGAATCTGGTAGCAGGTGTGGGACGCGAAACCGAGGACGAGAAGCGAATACGCCATCGCGCCGACCGCGCGCTGCGCCTTTTCGCTCCTGACGAACCCGGTGTTTATTGAATAGACGAGCGTGGAGAGCAGATACACTATCCAGCTCGTCTGAACGAACATCGCCTGGGACATGCATTAACCTCCGTGCGCCCGGATGGGCTCACCCGGCAAAGCCGCCGGAATTATACATTCAGGTACTTGAACCACCTAATTCCTACCCCGCAAGTATTCTATTTCACGAGAACGGAACGCGCCCGCGCGCGGACGCTCACATTCCGTCTCCGCCGCTCGATTCAGACGCATTTCCGCGCCGCGCGTTCATCAGCCGTCCACATCGGGCCGCCATTCCCCGAGCCTCTTCAGCCATCTGCGGGCGAACGAACGGTACGCGCCGCGCAATGCGGCGGAGCGCGCTTTTTTCACGAGCTCGCGGAAAAAGTGCAGGTTGTGCAGCGTCAGAAGCACCGGCGCGTTGATCTCGTGCAGCTTGACGAGGTGCGACAGGTACGCGCGCGTGTGGTCGCGGCACACCGGACACCTGCACTCCGGATCCAGCGGCGACTCGTCGGCCGCGTATTCGCTGCGCCGCAGGTCCACCTTGCCGAACCGCGTGTACGCCACATGATGCCGCGCCATCCGCGTCGGCAGGACGCAGTCGAACAGGTCGTACCCCCAGCCGATCGCCCGGATCAAATCCGCCGGCGTCCCGACGCCCATCAGGTACCGCGGCTTGACATCCGGCAGAAGCGCCGCCGTGAGCCGCGCCACCCGGAAGAAGTCCGCGTCGCTTTCGCCGACGGACAGCCCGCCGGCCGCGTAGCCGGGAAAATCGAGCGCAACCGCATCCGCGGCCGCCGTCTCGCGCAAATCCTCAAACAGCCCGCCCTGGATTATCCCGAACATCGCCGCGCCGGGCCGGGCGCACTTGCCCCACCATTTACGTGACTCCCGCAGCCACCGCGTCGTCAAATCCAAATCAGCCGCGGCCTTTTCCCTGCCCGCCGTGTGCTCGCTGCACACGTCCAGCGGCATCGCGATGTCGCTTCCGAAGACGGCCTGCGCCTCGGCCACGCTCTTGGGCGTGAACGCGTGGACGCTGCCGTCAATGTGGCTCTGGAACGCGACGCCCCATTCGTTTATCTCGCACTTTTTGGAGAGCGAGAACACCTGGTATCCGCCGCTGTCGGTGAGTATGCCGCCGCCCCAGCCGGTGAACCGGCGCAGCGCGCCATCCGCGCCGTCGAGTTCGCGCAGACGCTCGATTCCGGGCCGCATCAGGAGGTGGTAAGTGTTCATCAGAACGTGCGGGTAGCCGAGCGCCTTAACCGTGCGCCAGGAAAGCCCTTTAATCGCTCCCGCGGTCGCCACAGGCTGGAAATAAGGCGTTTCCAGCTCGGCATACGGCGTGCGGATCAGGCCGGCGCGCGCGCCGGAGGGATCGGAAGACAAAATCGAAAACTCCACGGAGGGGATTATAGTGTGTACCTTGTACGCCCATTGAAAGCCAAAACCATGAAGCGCGGCATTAATGCCGCGCACTTCCGTAAAGCGCCAGCAGACAGGCAATACTCAAATTCAATCTTCGATTTCATTTCCCACTTGCCATTCCGGTATTTCGCTGATTTTCAGCCTTTTCAAAGATTCTGCAGGATCGGCATAATCCCAGTCATACAGCGGAGCCAAAAACATTTCAGCAAGCTCGTTTCTAGCATTGTGTGCCGCATAGTCGATCGCCAGCTTGCCTTTACCACTGGAAATCATGTTATATGTAAGCTGCAATTGCGTCATTACGCCGCTATTTTCAAATGCATCAATGTTTGGCGCGTCCTCATCGTAACCGGTTACAGGCATCAGATTTAGCGCAAACAACGGGGAAAACGAAAATGCAGTATTCATTGCTGTAAGGCTTTTTCGATAATACTCCGTACGAAGAAGCATTTCTTTTGCCGCGGCTGCGTCGTCTGAATTTTGATCCACGCAAGCGGATATGTAGGATTTGGCAAGCAAATCGATCAGCAAAGGGCTGGACATTTTTTCCATTTGGTCAAATGGATATTCCGTTGAATATTTAACTGCTGATTTATGCCAAAGTGTCAACGCCTCGACATCTCCGCCCAAATGGAATCCTGCTGCAACTTTTTTATATGCATCCCGGAGCATCCTATAGTTCATTTCGTCGGTGTCCCAGGATTCAATGGGATTCATGACGGGCATCAGCAAAGCACCGCTGTTTATCAAGTGGCTGGAAAGTCGAACGTATTCACGCAAGGGATATAGCCTTGGCATCCGGAATTGCGGCTTGGCCAAGGCTTTTCTTAGCTCGTTCTTGGCTTCCTCCCATTCGCCGAGGTTGTTAAGCTCGCAAGCCGCCAAAAAATTCCATGCGCCGTTAGCCGGCTCCAATTTCTCCGCCTCGCGTAATCCGTCAAGCGGCAGTTCGTCCCATTCCGGATTCCATTCATTGCCTTCTTTCCAGGCGCGAGATTTTTCATCAAGCTCGGATTTGAATTTCAGATACATAACATCGGGTACGTTGGGATTGATTTCAATGCTTTTGCTGTAGCACGCGAATCTGCTCATCCCTGCTGTGGTCGGGCGCATTTCCCAATACTCCGCCAAGTGGCCATATCGCCTGTCCATTCCCCGAATCCATTTATCGTCTTGCCTCTTGGAATTGTCCAGATTCCGCATTTGGCCGAATCCTCTAAAAGGCACCGAAGCATACCCCAGCCATGTATATGGCAAAATGTTTACATCGTGCATTGCAATGCTTGCAAATGCGCCCTCGGGCGTGCGCGTAAATAATCGGGAGCGGATTATCGCGTCATCGATGATAAACACAAGGATGAGCGAAGCGATCAATATTCCCAAAAGCGCAAGCGGCAACTTCACAAGCCAAAACAGCCACCCGCGGCCACTTTTTTTCTGCTTGGAATTGGATGATGTTGATGATGCAATCACCGATATCTCCTTCATCGCCTATTCCGGCTCATATGGATTTTGAAATTTGCGCTTCCGGAGCCAAAGCCCGTACCAGTCCCGCGGCCTAGCGTAATTCAGCCACAATAAATCGCGAAATATCTGCCTTGTGCCTTCGCCGGTTGGAGCCACATATCCATAAAAGCGGGCATAAATCGGCTCGTAGTCCGACTCGAACATAAGCATCAGCAATTCAATAGCAGGCAGTTCTGGGGATCCGCCAGTTGCTTGCGCAATTGCCTTTCCTATAGCATGGTCCCTGTCAATAGTGTTCAGTCTTAAGAGCATTTGCATAAAAGGCGTTATTGCCGAAAACATTGAGGCAATCCGACCGTCATTTCTTCCCTTTTCGAAAAATTCGGCGGCTTGCTTTGCAGTATCTGCTTCCGCATACGCCAAAGCAGCTGTTATTTCCAAATTGTAATTCCATGTTTCCTGGGCGATAGCCATAGCTTCGCCGCCTAGAATTTTGACAAGTGCGCTGGCTGTAACCGCGTTGTCGGTGCTGCCGTTTTCCGCGGCTCCCATTTTGCAGGCGGCGCGGTGCATTGCAGTCATTATGCGCTCATAAGGATAACCGAGCCGAAGCGCAACGCGGGCGTTTTGATAAGCGTCTTTAACCGCGATTTCCTCCGGCAGCGAACGGGCGGTACCCAAGACTGGGGCGAGCATCAAATACTCTATAAGCGCAGGATTGTCCGCAAGCTCCTGTTCTAATGCAGTATCATCCAAGTTCGTAGAGTCGTATGAATCCGGAAAAAGCACGGGGATTACAAAATGTTCGCTTGATGCTGACTGCTCGAATAGCGGAATCGCGCTATCCCAATTTCCAAGATTAACGTAATAAACGGCTTCCATAAACAAGTAATAGCCGTTTTCGCTTTCCTGCATGTACGCATTCCTCATTGCGTTTATCGGAATCAAATCCCAATCGGGATTCCAAATTGCCACATTGCCCAAGTCGCTATGCTTGACGAATTCCTCGCACTTTTCTTCCAATTCCAGACTGCCCAACAACGAAATCACTGCTGGCCTGTTTGGATCAATTTCCAACACCATTCGAAGCATTTCCGGATCGTAGTAGTCGTTGGCGTAATTGGTCCATGCAAGAAGTTGCTCAGGAGTGAAATCCGCAGGACGATTATTGGCCCGGCCTTCGGAGTTTGCTCGCAGCTCCCAATATTCCGGCAGGTTTCCGAATTCGGATTCGGCATCGCGAACAGCCTGTTCAAACGCAAGCTGATTCGGAAGTGTTTCGGTGGCCGGCCTTCTCAGCTCCCTGGCCTTTTCGCGGATATAGAACAGATACAAATCATTCAAAGTCGAGTTTTGGTCGGCGGCGGAACCAAACTGGGCGAAAACCAGCCCGGCGATTATGGCAACCGCCGCCGCAATTGCCTTAAGTGAAAATCTCCGCATGATCATGTTGCGCCCCTTTGAATCTCGACAAATTCACATTAAACGCTCACATTTAGGATTCTACAGCATTGCGCAAAGTTCCATCCTTAGTTGTGCCAATGGTATGCGAGGTTTCTCGATTTTTCAGGGCGGCTGCCGCCCGCCCCAATTCCCTATTCCCAAACATCCTATCTCCCTCGTTTTTCCCGAGTCGCGCCCTGTCGCGCACCTTGCGCGCGTTGATAATGCGTTTATTGCGCGCAGATACGGCGGCGGCGAAACATGCGGTAAAGCGCGGGTGAATGAGGGCCGCGGTCGCGCTCCAATCCGCGTCCCCGGTCGCGGCCCGCGTCGCGGCTGTTTTCCAGGGCGCGTCGCGTCCCCGATATGCGGCGTGAACGCCGCGCGTCCCGGATCGCTGATAGTTCAAGAAAGTCTGCGCCGTTCGGGCCGCGCGCCTTGATTCCAAAAGCGAATTCCAAAAGCGGTGCCGCGGATTAGTTACGGCCGCCTACCGCACTTTGAATTCGCCGTACCGCTTATTTTCCGCGGGAGTGTCCAGATAGAAGTACCACTTGCCCTTGTCCTGCACGAGTT
>JABRWB010000041.1 GCA_039961635.1 bacterium | reverse complement strand
CTACCAAGGCGCAGCTTAAGTTCATCCGGGCCGGACGCGCAAAAAAAAACACCGAGATTTCGCGTTCGGGAGGCGCGGGCAAAAGCATGGAAGCCGCGTCGCGGAAATTTTTCAAATTTGCGGTTGCAATCGAAATTGCGATGCGTCCAAGCTTTTTGATTACAGCGTCAGTACGCTCTATGCCCAGCAACGGCCTAAGCCTGCGTCTTTCCAACAAAGGGAGCGGTTGCCGGGACGCCAACACCAATGCCGGCGTAGGCTTGTTTCGGAAAGGAACCACGACGACTTCGCCTTTGGAAGGCGGCTCGTCCCGAAACGGGCAAAAATAACTGTATGTGCGACCGCCGCCGGAAGGGATGAGAAGTTCCACATCCACTTCGTAGTTCTTTCGCAGGTTAGAAGCTTCCAATTGCCTTTCTCCGCAAGCTGCCGCCCGCTATTCGCTGGAAGAGGGCACTTCGACGTTTTCCGGTTTCTTTGGTTCGAGAAGCTTTACCTTTGGTGAAACCGTCTCGAAACCGCGCTCGATTATCGCGTTGTAGGCCGCGGACATCGGCTTTGCCAGCTTCGCTTCAAGCATCTGCGCCATCAAATCATTTTTGACGTCTTCAAATGTAGGATTTTGGGCCGGATATTTCTTGTGGACGAAAACGATGTGGAAATGGTTTTCGCCGCGGATTATCTCGCTGTAACCGCCTTCCTTGGTTTTGTTGAATGCGGTATCCGCAAGAACGGAGTTTATGGAGTCCAGGTCGCGGAAGCTCATTACCCCAAGATATCCGCCCTGTTGCTTTAGTTCGGGGATTTCACCCATCTCCGCCACGAGATCGTTGAAATCTGCGCCATCTTTTAGTTTCTTGATCGCTTCCTCGCACTTCTCGCGCGACTTTGTCGAAAGCAGGCTGACTTCCACGCGCTCCGGCTTATGGAACTTGTCTATGTTTTTAAGGAAATAATCCTTGGCCTCCGCTTCGGTTACGGTGATTTTCTGTTCCTTGATGATGTTTTCGCGCAACAGCTTTACCAGCTTTTCCTCAAGGATTTGCATAGTGATCTGGCGGCGAATCACATCCTGGGCGAATACTTCCTGATATTGGACGTACCTGTTCCGGCCGTCCGCATCGATCATATTTTCTTTTATGAAGTCTTCGATTTCCTGATCGCTGACCGTTATATTCCTTTTTTCCGCCTCGGCCCTAACGATCACGTCCTCGACAAACTTCTCAAACATGCTCGACGATTGGATGAATAGGAACAAGCTGTAATCTTCGAGCGTGTAATCGTGACCGCCCTGAGAGAGGATGACCGTGTTATTTGCGGCAAGCGCGCCGCTTTTGCCGAAAAACGCTCCTGCCACGAGTCCCGCGGCGAGAAACACCGCTGCGACTCCCCAAAACGATAAATTCCGCATCATGCGCTTTCTCCTGTTTGCTAGTGTGTACTTCGGGTTATTCATCTTGCCCTCCGGGGCGGTTGTTTTCTGAATTCCTAAAAACTTTGCCGCGCACGGAATCGACAAGCAATTTGGCTATTTCTTCCTTAGGGGAAGGGCCGAAATTGGATTTCAAACCGTCGGCCAAAATTAATGCTCCGCTAAGCGGCGCTTCACCGAATGGCCCAATTCCGACGTCGACTGCCAGGATTGCGTCGAGCCGCTTTTCCTTGAGTTTTCTTTCCGAATTGGCCACGATATCCACGGTTTCGGCGCTCACGCCGACCAGTGGGGGACGCTTTTTCAAGCCGCCAAGTTCACTTAATATGTCAACAGTGCGTTTCATCTCAACTTTTAGCTCGGCCAAGTCGTCTTTCTTGATTTTGCGCGCGGAAGGGAAAGCGGGCGTAAAATCGGCAACCGCGGCCATCATAAATACGATATCCGAATTGTTTGCCGCGTCCAAAACCGCACGACACATCTCTTCCGCCGACCGGACGGAAATTCGAGGGCAATCAAGTGCAAATGCAGCTTCCACCGTATTTCCTTCGATCAATGTGACTTCAGCGCCGGAGTGAATGAGCTGCCTTGCCACCAGCCTGCCGAAATGGCCTGTCGAATTGTTGGAGACAAACCTAACCGGATCTATCGCTTCCCTCGTCGGGCCGGTTGTTACCAATGCTTTTATACCGCTCCAAGAACCTCCGCGGCCCAGGATGCGCTCCGTCGCGGCCTCTATTTCACAAACGGGCGCAAGCCGCCCTGCGCCAAATTCCCCGCAAGCCAACTCTCCTGTTTCCGGCATTACGAATTCGACTCCGTCTCCCTGCAGGATTTCGACATTGCGCTTGGTTGCGGGGTGTAGCCACATTCGTGTATTCATGGCGGGAGCGACCAGGACGGGGCAATCGGAACAGAGGTAAGTCGAGGATAAAAGATCGTCAGCGATGCCCGCGGCAAACTTCGCAATAACGTTGGCAGTGGCCGGAGCGATCAAAAACGCGTCGAAACCCTTGCCCAAGTCAATGTGCCTAAACGTCCCTTCCTGACCGATCAGATCCTTGCTTTTAAACAATTCAACGAAAACGGGGCGGTCGGTAAGCGCCTCGAAGGTGGTCGGCCCAATGAACTTGGTGGCGTTTTCCGTCATTACAACTTGGACGGAAACCCCTAGCTTGACGAAGTGCCTGGCGATATCGCACGCCTTATAGGCGGCGATTCCGCCGGATACTCCCAATAGCAATGAACGCGGGCGATCGTACAACCGCTACTCCTCTGCAAGCTCGGACAGGTCGTCCGGCTCATCCATATCGTCCATTTCGTAATCGTCGTCGGAAATTTCAATTTCGCCGGTCTCGTCCGCATCGAAAAAGCGCTTGGATAATTCCTCCGCGGGAATCCTCGGCTCGCGACCCTCGTCCACATCCTCGAACAGGTCAACGTATTTTAGGTCTTCGGCGGTTATTCTGCCTTGCGCGATTTCAAAAAGCGCGGTCGTGAGCGGCTTGTTGAATTCGTACTCCTTTGCTTTTTCCGGACGAAGATCCACTTCCCGTTTGATTTGCCTGGCGCGCTTGCTTGCAAGCAAAACGAGCTCGTACTTGCTCGGCACTTTGGCCAAAAGCTTTTCGAGCGATGGCTGCGTCAGGCTGGTTATTCTCTTTCTCTTAGTGTAAATCATTGCTTAGTTCCTTTGCCTCGAGTAAAAGTTTCGCAACAAGGTTGCGATTGGATTGCATTCGAAAGCGAAGCGAGCTCACGAGCTCGCAAAAATCCGCGGTTGCCTTTGTAATATCGTCGTTTACTACGGCATAATCAAAGTGGTCAATCAGCGCCATTTCTTCGGCAACCCGCGCAGCGCGGAGCTGAAGCTGCCTGGAGTTTTCCGTTCCCCTCGCTCGGAGCCGCTCCGCAAGCTGCCCCATCGTCGCCGGCAGCACGAAGACAAGAGCGGCGTCGGGATACGCACGTTTGATGGAAAGTGCTCCCTTCGGATCCAGTTCAAGAAGCACTTTTTCGCCCGGTTTTGCCGATTCAATCTGGTTTTTGGGAGTGCCGTAATAGGTATCGTAAAAGTGCTCCCATTCGACATAGTATCCCGCGTCAATTCTGGCTTTGAACTCTTCGGACGTGATGAAATTATAGTCCTTTCCGTTTTCCTCTCCTTGCCGAATTTGGCGCGTAGTGTCGGAAACGGTAACCCTTGATGTTGGATCCGCCTTTAGCAAGCCGCTTATTAATGTTCCTTTGCCCACTCCGGAGGGGCCGCTTACAACGATTAAGTCGTTCAAGGCAGGCCCTCCATTTTATATAGCAATCGGATTCCGCGGAACGGGCAAGACATATCAAAGCTGCATCGCTTTGAAATCGTTGCTACTCCATTACTTGTTAATTGACGCATATTAATCAGGTAAGACTTACTTCCACTCTGGAATAAGTGAATCGGTTGTCGAAATCGCGGCGCAGAGCGGCATCGATTTCCGACCAGTCTTCGGGATCCGGGCCCAAGCGTCTCAATTCCTCATCCGATAAAATCGTTTCGATATGCGCGATTTCGGAGGTTTCATCCTTGGCGGAGAAGTGAACGAAAAATGAATTGGATGATTGAAGCGGCCGGTTTTCGTCCATCAGAACGCAATGCAACCTGTCCCGCCGGTACCGGTTTTCCACCTCCATCTCGAAACTGTATACAGGCCTTGCAAGCATAGAGGAACGATATTTGTCGCAAATTCCCAGCAAATCCTTGGGAAATCTGTCCAAGGGCTTTTGGAAGAACAGCTCATCCAATAAAATCAGCCCCGATGCCGCATCCAATGAGTTTGTTGTTTCCCCCGCGAAATACCAGGCAACCAAGTCCAGGCAATCCTTTAGCGCGCTGAATTCCCCGTACGTAAACAGGTAATCTTTGAATGACCGGTTCTTGAGAGTCTTGGGGTAATTGTACGCAGTATCCAAATCGGCATAAATGTGCTTGTACAAAGCCACAAGGTACCTTTCCTCAGGCAAGACCTTATACCTGTGGAGGTAGTTTTCGAAAAGCATATGGTATTCGTCGCTGCGGTTAAAAGGAGTCCCGGAGCGGCCGTTGCCAGCGCCATCTCCCGGGCCGCCGTGGGAATGGGCGTAAAGCGGATATGGATAGTTATCCGGCGAAGCGATTTTGACCGCATTGGCCAGGTTCCTGAAGAACTCGTCCAGCGTAAAGCCGCTGTCATCAATTCTGAGATATGGAAGGAAAAAGGCGAACCGCATGAAAACCTCCAAACGGAGACCAAACTCGAGATAATATATCTTTGCCGGCCAATAGTCAATAGGTTTTGCTGCAAACCATGGCCAGTTTCCGCATTACCGAGGCCATTTTATTAAAAAGATGGCCGTGCCGTCTCAACATCCTGCTTCCAACGCGATGTCTTCCCGGCAAATTTCGCAAGGGGCGGCCTTCCAAATATCCCTGTTGTATTCAAGGATCGTCCGGTCGCTCGAAAACTTTCCGCTTCGGGCAACGTTGAGTATCGCCATTTTGTTCCAGCGTTTGTGGTCGGCGTACGCGGCCTCGACTTGCTCATGTGCCTCCAAGTAACTCTGGAAATCGGCAAGGACGAAATACGAATCCTGAGTCAGGAGAGAGTCCACGAGCGGATGGAACAATTCAGGCTCTTCCGGATTGAAGAAGCCGGAACGTATTAGATCCAGCGTGCGGCGCAGCAGCTCGTTTTCGGTATACGTGTGCCAGGGATCGTAGTGGCTGCGAAGCTCTTCCACCTGCGCGGCGGTCATCCCGAAAATGAAAATGTTTTCGTCGCCGACTTCTTCCTTGATTTCAATGTTGGCCCCGTCGAGCGTACCGAGAGTAACGGCCCCGTTTAGCGCGAATTTCATGTTGCCGGTGCCGCTGGCTTCGTATCCGGCGGTCGAAATCTGCTCCGAGACGTCTGAGGCTGGGAATATCTTTTCGGCCAGCGAGACTCGGTAATTGGGGAGGAAGATGACCTTGAGGAACCGGGATGTGGCCGGGTCGCGGTTGAGCATTTCTCCGACATGGCAGATGAGCCGGATGATGAGCTTGGCCATTATGTAGGCGGGCGCTGCCTTTCCGCCGAAGATAAACGTCCGTGGCTGCCAGCCGCGGGCCGGCGAGTCCTTCATCCTCAGCCAAAGTGATACCACGTGGAGGATATTGAGAAGTTGCCGCTTGTACTCGTGGATGCGCTTGACCTGGACATCAAAGATGGAGTCGGGGTCAACTGCAAAGCCGGTTAAATCGTGCGCGACGCTGGCTAGGCGCATTTTGGCGACATGTTTGGCGCTCACGAATTCCGCAGCGAAATCAGAATCGTCGGCGAACGATTCCAGCTTGCCAATCTCGTTGAAGTTCTTAATCCACCCCGTACCTATGCGCCGGGAGATTATGGAGGAAAGCTCAGGATTTGCCGCAAGCAGCCAGCGACGGGGAGTGACGCCGTTCGTCTTGTTGTTGAACCGGCCGGGGAAAAGCAGGTTGAAGTCGGCAAGCTCCTTGTTTGTGAGCAGGTCGGTGTGAAGCTTTGAGACCCCATTGACGGAATGGCTGCCGACGATGGCCAAATGCGCCATCCGCACCTTCTTTTCGGGTGCTTCTTCGATGAGCGAGGTGCGGCGTTGCAAGTCGTAGTCGCCGGGATGGACAAGGGAGACGTCACGCATAAATCTGCGGTTGATTTCGTAAATTATCTGAAGGTGGCGCGGGAGGATAGTCTCAAACATCGAAACGGGCCAGCGTTCAAGTGCCTCGGACAAGAGCGTGTGGTTAGTGTAGGCGAAAACCTGGGTTGTTATATCCCATGAGTCCTCCCAGCGCATGCCGTAGTCATCTAGGAAAATGCGCATTAGCTCCGGTATGGCCAGAGAGGGATGGGTGTCGTTAAGCTGTATGGCAACCTTGTCCGGAAACTCGCTAAAGTCTGTGTGGTTCACAAGATAGCGACGAATAATGTCCTGAATCGAGCAGGATGTGAAGAAATATTGTTGCTTGAGGCGCAGCTCACGGCCTTCGAAAATGTTGTCGTTGGGATAAAGCACCTTGGAGATGTTTTCGGAGTAGTTCTTCTCTTCAACGGCTTTCAGGTAGTCGCCGTGCTGGAAGTATTGCAGGTCGAATTCCTTCGATGCGCGGGCGCTCCAGAGTCGCAACGTGTTCACGGTGTTGTTGTCGTAGCCGTCAACCGGCGTATCGTAGGCTATGCCGATTACGTCGTCGGTGTCGAGCCACTCTGTCGTGAGCCGGCCGTCGGGCAGGACGGTCTGCTTAGTGTAGCCGTAGAATCGGACTACGTAGTGGCGCTCCGGGCGGGCAATCTCCCAGGGATTGCCGAACTTGAGCCAGGAATCGGGCGCCTCCACTTGGGCAAGTCCCCGGATAAACTGCTCAAAGATTCCAAACTCATATCGAATGCCGTAGCCGATGGCAGGAAGTTCAAGAGTGGCGAGCGAGTCCATAAAGCAGGCTGCCAGCCGACCGAGGCCGCCGTTGCCGAGGCCGGCGTCGGGCTCTTCCTCTACCAGGCGGTCGATGTCTATGGACAATTCCTTCATCGCTTGGACGGTTTCCTCGTACATTCCCAAATTGATCAGGTTGTTGACGAGAAGCCTTCCAATCAAGTATTCGGCGGAAAGATAGTAAATCCGCTTGACATCGGCTTTATAGTGTGTCTGCTGGGTTCGTATCCACCGCTCTATGAGCCTATCGCGGCAGGTGAGCGCAAGCGCGTGATATAGGTCGCGGACGGTGGCGGTGTATTGGTCCTTCGAAAGCGAATATTCCAGATGGCTGGCGAAGGACTTTTCAATTCCGCTTGCGTCCATGCCCTTGTGGAAGGTTCCCCAGGACTTGAACAACTCGCTGTTTTTCATTCACCCCTCCGGGGATGGAAGTGGCGTGCGGAAAGCCACGCCGGGTAGATTCTTTCACAAGCGGGGAAAGCTGTCAAACTTCTTTTGAGCCAAGTCGCAAATCGGCTGCGCAGGAAAAGGAAGGATAACGGCCCGGATATTTTTCCAAATTGCCCGCGGTTTCTCTGAATTTCCGGTAGCGACGGTATAATCATAAGGATGAGGTCGGATACCATCAGGAACCTGCGCGATCATTTTGCGCTCATCAAGCTACTAACGATTCTTGGGGGATGGGGATTGTTTTCCTTCCTCATCTCCTCGTCGAGTGAGCTTGAGGCGCCTTTTTTTCGCAGTTCCTTACTGGCGAATCTTTTCAGTCCATTGACCATTACTTATCTGGTGATTACGGTCGTGTTCTGGGCCGCGATCATTTTCGACGAGAGGTACGCTCCCAAGCTAAGTGCGGCCGTCTTCGGTTTCGACCTTTTATACGTTTTTTACCTCAACCTTACTTTTCCGACGTTTCACCTCGTTTTTTTGGGGGCTTATATAGCCCTGATGTTTTACCAGGGCCTTGCGCTTAGAATCTGGGCCAGACTGGGAATGTACGCCGGAGTGATAACACTGGCGATTATCGCCACGACCGGATGGCCGTTCTTTAAATTTGAAACAGGAAATATAGCGTTAACGAGCCAGCTTATCGCCGCACTTTGGGTGCTTATTTGCGCCGGCTATTTCGGGTGGAAAGTAATTCAACAGCATGAAAGCATGATCGACACACTGGATCGGATCACCGTCGAGCTTCTGGACACGACTCTGTCCACCGAAATCGCCAATGAAGAACTCAAGCAGCGCAACAAGGAAATAACCACTCTACTTCAGATAAACGAAATTATCTCGTCCAGCCTGGAGTGGGAAGCGCTTTTTACCAATACGATTCTTGCTCTTAAAAACAGCTTCATATTCAAGAACTTCAGCTTATTCCTGTACGACGAGGATGCCAAAGTACTGCGGCTTCGTATCGCAAACGGCGTGTTTTACGATGAGGAAGGTTCATTCAAAATCGAACCCGGCAAGGGTATTGCCGGTTGGGTGTTCCAAAACCGGACTCCGGTTTGCGTGGGGGATGTAAGCCGCGATCACAGATTTGTGGAGTTTTCTTCGTCCAAGACCATTCCAGCCAGCTTGTTGTGCGTGCCGCTGGTTTACAGAGGCGCGGCCATTGGCGTTATTAGTCTTGACAGCGCGACGACGGACAACTTTACGCGAAAGGACCAGAAGTTTCTGGAGTCCATCGCATACCTGATTAGCGTCGCCATCACCAATTCCAAGCACTACCGCATTGTCAAAGAAGAGAGCGTCACCGACAATTTGACCGGGCTTACAAATTACCGTGCGCTACAGAACAAATTCAGGGAAGCGCTTGAGCAAAATAGGCCGGAAACGGGCAAGTTGTCGTTCATGATGATCGACATCGATTATTTCAAGAAGATAAACGATACATACGGCCATCAGGCCGGCAACAGGGTTTTGCGCGGGTTGTCCGACCTATTTCGGAGTTACTTCCGCAAGGATGACGTGGTGGCAAGGTATGGAGGGGAGGAGTTTGCCATTATCCTGAAGGGAAGCCCCATAGCCGCTGCAAGGGACATGGCGGAAAACCTTAGACACAGAGTCGCCAGGGAAAAGTTTTACATAGACGATGAGCACACTCAGGCGATCAATCTGACCATAAGCATCGGGCTTTCCGGATTTGACAATGAGAACATTCAGGAGCTTGCAGGCAAATCCGATGACGATCACACGGACTTGACACAAATTCAAATTCAGCTTATTCGCAACGCCGACGAGGCGCTTTATGAAGCGAAGCGCGTTGGACGGAACATTGTGATCACATGGGAGCAGGCCGTCGGCCTACGCGGCGGCGAAGGCGAGGAAAGCGTCGAAGTAACGCCAAGATAGGCACCGCCTGCTGGGCGCGCCACCTGCGATTTGCAGTAGTATGAACGCCTACGGGCGCTGGCGTCGAAAACCGACCGATTTCCGATTGGGAAATGGCTTTACTCGGTTAACGTTTCCTTGACGCTTTCGATGAATGTTTCCGGCGGAGCGGCCGAAGCTTCGTTTGCCGTATCCAGAATCACTTTGGTTGTCAGGAATGTGCAGGCGACAAACAGGACCAATGCTAGGAGCAAGAGCCCCGTTTCTTTCTCTCGAACCGACTTGTGAATCAGGTAAACGGCGAACGAAATCGCCAAGGCAAATACCATTATCACCAGCTCGATGAAACCGATCATTTGGAGCCTCCTTGTGGCGGAAATTAATATATCACAAGACGGAAGTATGCAATAGGGGCGGTGTTTGGCTATTTGGAGGTGCGCGGTAAACTATGGCGTTCCCAGGTTGTTTAAATAACCGTCCCGGCGGTTTGGTCCGGCGGGTGATTTCGAGGTAAGGCGTGCATTCAGATGAGAAGCTCGTCGAAATGTTTCAAGATGGCGACGAAAGCTGTTTCGATGACTTGTTCGAGCGGTACCGCTCTCAAATCTACGCGTATCTTTACAGAACAACGGCCGACAAAGAAGCATCTCTCGACTTATTGCAGGAAACCTTCATTGCCGCATACTCGGCGCTTGATCGCTGGCAGCCGCGGGCGAAGTTCAGCACCTGGCTTTATACGATCGCGACCAATAAGCTCCGAAGCCACGTCCGCAAGGAGGGGCGCCGGCTTATGACGAAACCGCTCGAAACCCGGGATGTTTTCCTTGATTCCCCATACGAGATTCCGATCGCCAGCAAAGGCCTGAATCCGGAAGAGACTTATTCAAAGGATATCGCGGAAAAAAGATTTGCCGAGGAGGTAAAAAACCTTCCATCTCAGCAGCGCAAGGTCTTCGTGCTTCGGCTTCAAAACGGCCTAAAGCTCTCGGAGATTTCCAAGGTGCTTGGATTGGCAGAAGGAACTGTAAAGGCGCACCTGTTCAAAGCGGTGTCCCACTTGCATCGGGCTCTGGCAGGTCTTGAATATCCCGGAAAATTTGCTTTTACGGAGGGAAGCGATGAATAGCGGCCGTCCTGCCAGGAACATTGATTCATTCGATCATAGGCTTGTTCTTTACTATTTCGGCGAATTGGCCGAACCGGAAGCGAAAGAGGTTAAGGAGCTCTTAAACAGAGACTCCGATGAAAAGCGCAAGTATTCGAACCTCAAATCCTTTTTGGACGAACTACCCCGCAGCCCCGCTGAATTCCCAACTTCGGATGAATGGAGTACGTTAAGGCGCGAGGTGGAGGAAGGAATACAGTTGGAGAGAAAAAAGCGGGCGTCCGGCAAACGCGCGGCGCGGTTTAGAATGGCTTGGGCTGGTGCAGTTTATGCCGCAATTGTCGTGTTGGGTTTGTCTTGGTGGGGCGGTTTGGCTGCCAAACCTTCGCCGCTGATTGTACAGGTTTATGGAGGAGAGAAAATTTATGCGGGCAGTCAGGCTTCGCTAAGAGTGATCGCGCGTGAGCGTAATCAACATAAATCAGACAAGGAGCTCGCACGATTTCGCAAGACCTACCTCAAGCTCGGTTCGCAGTCTCCACAGGTCAAAGTTGACGACGGGGAAAAACCTATCTCCAAAACGCCCGGTTCGAACGCTGGTTCAGGCGAGGAGCCGTACAAGGAAAAAGTGGATGAAATTGAATCGAGACTTACGCCTAGGGAGCGTGTTATTTACGAGCCTCCCTACGAAGCTCTGGTGAAGGAATCATGGCGGATGATGGGCTTCGTGGAAAACGCTCCGATCAAAATCGAGCTTGTATCCAAGAAAGGCACCGATGTACTTTATTATGGGAAAACCGGGGAGCGCGGCACTTTTGACGGCAGCTTTGTCGTTCCATCGAAAGTGGGGGATGATGCGGAAATAAGGGTTATGCTCAACCACAAAGGCAAGTGGAGCCTGGTTTCGGCACCAATAAAAGTGCAAAGCAACTACGGCCTTGTGTTATCGCATGACAAGCCGCGGTACAAGCCTGGCCAGACGATTCACATGCGGGTGCTTGTTTCTGACAAGGTAGCCGGAAAGGCTGCGGGACAGGCTCCCGTTATCTTCGAGATTCTGGCTCCAGACGGAACGAAGTTGTACAGAATTCAAAAAAAGACTTCCAAATGGGGAATCGCGGCCGCCGATTTTGTCCTTGCGGATAATGTTGCGCTTGGCGAATATACGCTGAAAGTTATGTCAAACGGCGCTTCTCAGTCTGCCGCGGTAACCGTTGACAATTACCGCGTTCCCGATATCAGGATCGAGTTTTTGCCTGACCAGGATTGGATAAAGCCCGGTGATGTCCTTACAGGAATAATCAAGGCTTCTTATTATTTCGGAGAACCTGTAAAAACGGGCAGGGCAACTGTCGAATTCAGTTACTTTGATTTCGAAAAAGTGAGCGCAGGAAGCGTTTCAGGGCAGTTGGATTCATCCGGAGAGCTTGCATTTTCATTTAGAGTGCCCGAAAAGTTTTTTCTTAGAAATCCCGAAGAGCAACGCGCTGAACTCCAGGCCGATGTAACCGTCAGTGACGGAGCAGGACAGACGGCATCGGAATACGCTTCCGTGCTTGTATCGAAATCCAAATACATAGCCAACATCTTTCCCGAAGGGGGTATTTGGCAACGCGGCGTTGACAACTACGTGTACATATTGCTTACGACCGTTGATGGCGAGCCGGTTTCGCCTGCCAATTTCAGGCTTGAATCGCCGACAAATCCTAATAGTCCTGTGTTTCTCGTTGCGCCGGGGCTTTTTTCCGGGACGGTATCGGGCGCTGACACCGCCGCAATTTACTCCGACGGCAATGGGCTTACTTGTAAGTTTTCATTCCAGGATCAAGAAGGGCAGTGGCACGGGATCTTCTTCGCCAGCACGCTTTACGATTCCCGCCTCGGATATTCGCTGCACACCGACAAAGCGGTTTACAAGCCTGGAGACACCGCGAATCTGCTTGTAATGGGAGCCGTTAAGCTGAAATACAACCAGCAATACGCGGAAGCGCCGGTTTACGTTGACGTGGTGCGAGACGGCCAAATCATTATGACCACAAGCACTATGGCCATTGGGGACCGCGCGCAGGCATCTTTCGAAATTACCCCCCAGATGATCGGGGAAATAGACATACGGGCCTACACCCCAACCCAGAGTCCGGAGGAATCTGATGTCGCCCTGTTCGATTCCAAGCGAATTTTTGTCGTCGCAGATTCCAGCAAACTTGCGGTGGAGCTTTCGGCGGACAAAGAAAGCTATGAGCCAGGTGAAACTGCAAAGGTCAATATCAAACTTTTTGATTCAAAAGGCAATCCGACCGCGGGGGCAATCGGAATTTCGGCTGTCGACAGCAAGGCACTTTCGAAAGGGATTGAAGGTTCGTTGTACCCTAAATTTTATTACGATTTACTAAAGGAATTGATGGATCCCAGGGTGGAAATTGAGCCTGCCGGAATGGCGCGATTAATGGAAGCTATTCCGGACCCGGTGAAAGTGATGCAAATCGCTTCTGCCTCTGCCACACCAAGCGATCGGGAAGTTGCGGCGTCGCAGTTTGAGCGAGCCTATCAGATACTCGGTAGATCGCTTGCGTCGCGTGCTGCACCGGAAGAACGCAGCTGGTATCAGCTCTCCAGAAGCTCGTCGGAAATCGAATCGAAGCAAATCAACCTGCTGAAGGAAAGAACCAGGCGCTCGATGCAAATCGGCTTTCCTGCGATTTTGTTGGTACTTTCCTTGGCAGTGATCGTAATCACGGTTGCTCAGTACGGCAGCTTTAGCGCGGCGGTAGTGTCGCCAAAAGCCTGGAAGCAATACCGGTTGCTGGCTTGGCTGTCGGTTGCGCCTTGGATGGTCTCGATGCTGCCGCCATTTGCATACGTCGGGTGGATGGCAGTGTGCGCGATTTCCGCCGCTGGTTTGGCGTTTTCAGTGATATCGGCAAAATTGATCGGAGAACGTATCGACCTGTTTCGAGTTAAAGCTATGCTGCTGGCGGCGGCGTATCCGGTTAGCGCGGCATGGTTCGTGCTTGTTGGAATAGGCGAAATTTCAATTCCTGTCCAAGGATTGATTTTGGCGCTATTGTATGCAAATCCCTTCGTGCTTTCAGCAGCGTTTCTTTGCAACAATATCGAAAATCCTGTCACCGCGTCCCGCCTGCAACCGCTGAGAGTAACCACAACGATTTTGGCTGCCGGAATCGCGGGACTTGTAGTTTTTTCTTTTGGAGTACCCGGACTCCCTGAAGGTGCAAAATCCTTTTCCACTGAATCCGTTGCAACGGGCGGCGATTTGGGCGGCACCCCCAGGGAAGCCCTGTTCGAGAAGGCGGCAACGTCAGCTTCGGCCTCCTTGCAGCATAAATCCGAGCCTGCGCGCATAAGGAAGCATTTTCCGGAGACGCTTGTGTGGATTCCCGAACTGGTAGTGGATGATTCAGGTCAGGCCGACTGCACCTTTGAGATGGCCGACAGCCTGACAACGTGGGAATTTTCGGCTATAGCAAGCGATGCCGGGGGCAACATTGCCACAAGCAAGATTATGTTGCCTGTCAAGACCGGATTCTTTATTGACGCGCTTATTCCGGCGGAAATGACTTTAGGCGATGAAATTACGGTTCCAATTGCTGTCTACAATTTCACCGGGGCAAATCAATCGGCGTCCGTATCTTTACAGCCTGCGGACTGGTTTTCGCTTTCGGGTTCCCCTTCGGCAGCAATTACCGCACCGAATGGATCCGCCGTATATGTCGAGTTTCGAATTAAGGCGTTGCGCGTGGGCGATTTCGCATTAAGCGCCACGGCCAATTCCGGAGGCGGGCGTACGGACGCAATCGAATACCCGGTCAGGGTGGTTCCAGGCGGCAAGGAAGTTGTAAAGATTACAAATGGTATATTTACAGATAAGGAGTCCAATTTCACGGTGCAGGTGCCGGAAGGGGCAATAGCCGGATCGGTAAATGCCGTGTTGAAACTCTATCAGGACGCTGGAAGCCACATTTCCGAAAGCTTCGAAAGTGCGCAACAGCCAGGCCAAGGAGGATTTATCGAAACCTCGGCGGCATATTATCCCAGCGTTCTTGTTTTAAGTTATCTTAAAAATGCCGGGCGGATTTCCCCCGAAGTCGAATCAAGGGCGCGCGAAAATCTAAGTATCGGATATCAAAGCATTCTGGCGTTCGAAACTTCAGGCGGAGGTTTTTCCTTCTATGGGGAAGACCAAGCGGATTTGACGGTCACCTCTTTCGGGCTGCTCGATCTTCTTGAAATTGAAAAAGTGGGTTTTGTAGATGCAAATCTTGTGAAACGGACGCAGCGATGGCTTCGTTCCCAAGCGGAGCCGGGTTCAGGATTGTTCAGGTTACCCGGGGGCCGCTATGACGCAATGCATTCAGTTCCAGGAATGGAGCTGGCGGTCAATTCCTATGTTTTGTGGGCTCTGGCTGCTTCTGGCGTGGAACGCGGCGAAATGTTAAATGCCGTTAACCAGTTGAAGGCCGACGCCAAAAAGACCGACAATCCTTATGCCCTTGCCGTTGCAATAAACGCACTTTCAGCCTTGGGCGGAAATAAAGACGAGATCGATTTTCTGTGCGGCAGGCTGAAGGGTATGGCGAAACTCGATGAGCGCAAGAAACTTTATTGGGAAACTCCAGGCCCGACTTTGACATTTGCAACAGGAAAAACGGCTAATGTCGAATGTACGTCGCTGGCAGTGCTGGCGTTGCTATCCGGTAACACCGGTTCGGGCGATGCCGCGAGTGCGATTGAATGGCTAGCAACTCAAAAGGGACAAGATGGAACTTGGGGAAGTGCACGCGCAACAGCATTGGCCTTGAAAGCTTTGGTTGCTGGAGAGGATTTCCTAAGCTACAAAGGGGACGGAACGGCAATTTTAAAATCCGGCGTGACTGAAATAGCGGAAGCGATATTTTCCAAAGAATCAAACGGAGTTGCAAAGTTCATAGACCTTAGCCAGGCGCTAAACGGAAAAGGTGCCACTACCTTTTCACTTGCCGGTTTCAATTTCGGCCGGCTGTTTTACCAACTGGATGTGCGTTACAACCTGCCATGGAATGAGGTGCGTGAAAGCCCTGTCGCCAAGCCGTTCGAGTTTTCGGTCAGTTACGACAGAACCGAGCTGGCAGTCAAAGATACATTGCGCGTCGAGGCTGAAGCAAAGTATTTGGCGGCGGGTTCGTCGGGTGCAATCGTGATGCAGGTGGGTATCGCGCCCGGCTTCAAGCCTTTGGCCTCCGACTTGGACGCGCTTGTGAATTCAGGAATAATCGCTCGGTGGGAGGAGACCGGGCGCTTTTTAAGGCTTTATCATTTTGGGCTCTTGCGGGGCGATCGTGTGGTAGTGCGGTTTAGGATGAGAGCGCTGTATCCATTATCGGCTGAAGTACCGCAGAGCAATGTTTACGAAATTGCCAATCCCGAAAGCGCTGCGGCCGCACCTCCTTTAAGGATATCGGTGACATAGGTAAGCAATGACAACAGGGGCGATTGACACGGCGGTTGTCTTGCTGGGCGGGTTTGGAACCAGATTGGCGCCATTGACAGACTCAATTCCAAAGCCTGCATTACCGTTTCTTGACAAGCCAATAATCACATACCTTTTGGAGCAGTTTAGAGAGGCGGGAATCACAAGGCTCGTGCTGGCGCTCGGCCATGGAGCGGACGAGATAATCCAGCTTTTCAACGCGAACGGCAATTTTGGCTTCGATGTGCACGTATGCTTGGAGCGGGAACCTTTGGGTACGGGAGGCGCGCTTCGTAACTGCCTGCAATACATCGAGGGGAGATCTTCGGTACAGGTGGCCAATGGTGATATTCTCAACAACATCAATTTGCAAGCGATGTTTGAATGGCACCGACGCGCTGGGAACGTTCTTACCATCGCGGCGTTTTCCGTCCCTGACCCGTCCCGATACGGATTAATCATTATGGACGAGGAACACCGGATCAAGGATTTTTTGGAGAAACCGCACGGTTCGGACGCATCGCAGCACTGGGTGAACACCGGCTATTACATTATTGACCCCGCGCTTGTCGCCGAAATTCCGGAAGGGAAAAAAGTAAGTCTGGAGCGCGAAACATTTCCGGCCCTTATCCGCGCCGGCCGCGCTATAGGAGGATTCCCTCACTCCGGCTACTGGCGCGACATCGGCACGCTCGCGAGTTTCTGGCGGGCGCATTTTGAAGTCCTGCATCATTATCAGATGTACGATCCCGCGTTTGGGGGCTATGAAAATAAGGGCTTCCACGTTTTCCGGGGATATGTTTACATCGCAGAAACCGCCGTACTTGCCGGCAAGGCAAAGCTGAATGGCCAGGTGGTCGTCTCACGCGGCGTGAAGATTGGCGAGAACGCGCAACTTGAGCGCACGATAGTGATGCCGCATGCGGAAATTGGCGAAGGAGCGGAGCTGCTGGACTGCATAATAGGCCCTGAAGCAAAAATCAGGCCCGGAGAAAAATTGGAAGGCGCGTGTATCACGCAATCAAGAAAGGTTCCTTTCGATACAGGCGAATATTAGTTTTGCGGAAACCCGTTTGTCGGCTCGTTATGTATAATTCCCATTGATGGCCGGCGGAGCTTTTACTTTTTTGATCGTACTCCTGGTGTTGATTACCGCCGGGCTTGCTACGATCATCGGACTTTGGCTCAGAGAAGGGAGCATATTTCCGGGCGATAGAACCGAGCGGATTCACCGAGAAATACTGGACGAAATAGATGCACGGCTTAAAAAGTTCGAGTCAACAGTAGTTGAAGCGCGTAAAATCGAATTGAAGTTAAATGAAACGGTTCATCTGGCTGCCAAGCTTGCTGGAATGGCATCTGCACTTTCCGCCGCTTCGGGCTTTGCCGGAACTGCTGCGGATAAAGAATCAGCCAAGCCGCCGACAACGCTTAACGATCCGACGCTGACAAATTCGCAGCGCGAACGTTTAAAAAGCTTGGAAGAGCAGTCCGCTGATCCAGCAGCCGCCGATATTGCGGGGGAGTTGGACGATGGACCAAGCGCCGAGTACGCAGAGAAGGCGTTGAAAGCTCTCGAAATGACCAGGAAGGGCAAGTCGAACGCCGAAATTGCCTCCAGGCTCGGCTTGGGAGTCGGCGAGGTGGAGTTGATTTTATCATTGGTAAAGGACGCCGCCGGCTTTAAAAAAGCACCTTAGTCTTTCAAAGCTTGCGTGATTCAAAGCTTGCACGATGTGAGACAGGATGTATAATCGCATTATCGGCGCCCGCCGCCGGTAATCACCATCCTCGGAGGGGACAATGGCGATCAAGGTTGGCATAAACGGATTCGGCCGTATCGGCAGACAAGTGTTTCATCTTGCGCTGGACGAGCCGGAAATCGAGGTAGTCGGCATCAACGACCTCGTGGACGAGGATTTGCTTGCGCACTTGCTCAAGTACGACTCGAATTACGGCCGGTTCACCAGGCAGTTTAAAGTCGGGCAGGATACTTTTGAGTTCCCGAACGGCTACACCGTGCATTTGTTTAAAGAAAAAGATCCGGCAGCTTTGCCGTGGGCAAAGTACGACGTGGACATCGTTCTTGAATCTACCGGACGGTTCACGGACGGGGAAACTGCAAGAAAACACATCGATGCCGGGGCTAAGTTCGTCGTGATTAGCGCGCCCGGGACGAATGTTGACGAGACATTCCTGATGGGAGTCAACCATTCGAATTTCGATCCCGCCAAGCACAAAATCATTTCGAATGCAAGTTGCACTACGAACTGCCTTGCGCCTGTTGTCAAAGTTCTGGACGACAATTTCGGCGTCGAATGCGGGTTGATGACGACGATTCACAGCTACACGAACGATCAGGTCATTCTTGATGCTCCGCACAAGGACTGGCGGCGCGCAAGGGCTGCTGCATTGAACATGATTCCGACAAAGACCGGTGCCGCGGCAGCCATAGGACTGGTTCTGCCTCATTTGGCCGGCAAGATAGACGGTTTCGCCGTGCGAGTGCCCACGCCAACGGTTAGCTTGGTTGACTTCACCGCCATCCTTGGCAAGGATTCGGATTCCAAAGCGGTTAACGCCGCGGTTAAGGCGGCCTCGGAAGGCGAGTTGAAGGGAATACTGGCCTATTGCGAGGACGAGTGCGTTTCGATGGACTTCAAGCAGGATCCGCATTCGTCCATCTTCGATCCGAAGTATACGAAATTTTCGGGCCCGCGATTCGTCAAAGTGTTGTCGTGGTACGACAACGAGTGGGGTTACTCGGCGCGTTGCGTTGATTTGATGAAATTCATGGGCTCCAAGTTCTAAACCATCTGCCGAAAACGTGAATGCAGCCGGCGTCAATACTAAAAGGCCAGATGGTCGCGCATTGATACGCGCAGGAAAAACTCGGTCTCGCGCAGAGTTTTTATGTCCACAACTCGGTTTTTCCTGAGCGCCTTTTCGAGGGGTACATAGACAATCTTGTGTCCTTTCAGGGCAACCATCGTGTCTGTATTGCCTTCAAGACAGCCGATTACCGCGGCTGCACCGTAACGGGTAGCCAAATTTCGGTCGAATGCGGTTGGGGTGCCGCCGCGCTGCATATGGCCGAGAACGATGCTTCGCACTTCGTATTCCGTGCGCTTCTTAATTTCGCCGGCAACCCATTCGCCGATGCCACCCAAAATTATGTGACCGAATGCATCGATTTCCGCGGTCTTGGATACCTGATCATGGCCGCCTTCGGGTAACGCGCCTTCCGCAACAGCAACAATAGCAAACCTCTTGCCTTTCTTGTGCGCCTCCCTAAGCGACGCGCAAACGCGATCCATGTTGAAGGGACGCTCCGGGATCAGAATGATGTCCGCGCCGCCGGCAAGGCCGCCGAGCAGAGCAAGCCATCCCGCGTCGCGTCCCATAACCTCCGCGACAATAATCCTGCTGTGGCTGGCGGCCGTGCTGCGCAGCCTGTCCAGCGCATCCATCACGAAATTAAGCGAGGTGTCGAATCCGATCGCGTAATCGGTTTCGCCTAAATCGTTGTCAATTGTTTGCGGGATACCGATGGCCTTTACCCCGTGTTTTGCAAGCTTGTGGGCGACGCCCAGCGTGTCGTCTCCGCCGATTGCGATCAAGTAATCGATTCCGTGCTTTTTGAATGTTGCCAAAACTTTGTCCGGCCCTTTGTCCATCTTGAATGGATTCGTGCGCGAAGTGCCCAGAATCGTCCCGCTCAAGTTTATTATTCCTGAAACGGCGGTTGAAGTAAGCTTGAAGGTTTTGTTCTCGACCGCGCCCCGCCAGCCGTCCCGGATGCCGACGACATCGTGCCCTTCCTCTAAAGCGGACAAAGTGATCGCCCTGGTTGCGGCGTTTATTGCCGGGGAATCGCCGCCTCCCGTTAGCACACCGAATCTCATAACAACTCCTTTTACCTTTGCCGAACCCTTCATTAACCTAGGCACATGCAAAAAGCGGCGAATTTTAGCAGATTGAATTCAGGCGGTGCTAAAATCAGTTTTTAGCCTCAGGGAGGGGCAGATGAACATCGGAGTTCTTACGAGCGGCGGCGATTGCCCTGGCATGAACGCTGCGTATCGTTCTGTTGCGCGCGTTGGATTGTCCAAAGGTCATAAGCTTGTCGCGTTCAAATGGGGCTATAAGGGCCTCATCGACGGTGACGCAAAGGTGGTGTCTTACCTTGACGTTGCGGATATCTTGCAGCGTGGCGGAACGGTGCTGGGCAGCGCGCGCAGCGAGGAATTTGAAACGGAAGAAGGCCGTCAAAAAGCTTACGAATCTATAAAAGCCTGGGAATTGGATTGCCTAATCGTTATTGGCGGGGACGGCAGTCTCAAGGGAGCGCTCGCGCTTTCGCGGCTGGGAGTCAGGCTGATTGGCATCCCGAAAACAATCGACAACGATGTGCCGGAATTGGATACGACAATTGGATTCGACACCGCGTGCAACACGGTTGTGGATTCGCTTACAAGGCTGCGTGACACCGCGGCGAGCCACCACAGGGCGTTTATAGTGGAAACGATGGGGCGCGGCTCGGGCTGGTTGGCGCTGTCCAGCGGGATAGCCGGCGGAGCCGACATCATTCTGATCCCCGAAATGCCTGTAGACTACGACGTGATTGCGCGCGAAGTGGAACACAGGCTGGAAAACTGGGGGACGTACGTGATCATAGTAGTGGCCGAAGGATTCGCGCGGGGCAGAGACGTCAAAAACGAGTTGGATAAGCATTTAAAGGTTCCTGTGGACATGCGCGTAACCGTTTTGGGCCATGTGCAGCGCGGCGGCTCACCCACCGCATTCGATCGCGTACTTGCAAGCAGACTTGGATACGAGGCGGTCGTCGCGGCGGAAGAAGGTGAAGACGGAATTTATGTCGGACTATCCGGAAACGTGATTAGGAGGTTTCCGTTATCAAGGTTGGAAGGGGATAAACGAGCGATAGATCCATCTCTTTACGAGCTTTCGCGGATAATTAAATAGCGCGGCGTTGGCTATAAGTCTTTGCGACAGCCGGGTTTGAGTATTGCGGCCCTTCCGGAAACTCCGTCAAGCAATACCCGGATGGAGCCTTGAGTCCTGACGTGCCGAACGAAAGAAGTTTCTGATACTACCTTTTGAGTGTCCAGCCAATTGAAATCCACAAATTCATCGTTGCTGGATGACTTTA
Source organism: bacterium (assembly GCA_039961635.1). Classification (NCBI taxonomy): domain Bacteria; species bacterium. The sequence goes on along the minus strand of JABRWB010000041.1, from coordinate 116,462 downwards.
TAGTGAGGTAGCCCATTTCGTGGGCGGTTATGTTATGGAAAAAGTGCGTGCCTTGCGAAGGCTCGACCTTGAAGTTTTCAAGGATTATTTCGATTATAACGCGGGCGGCCGAGATGTCCTCCCAATCGACGGGGATTCCCAACCAACTGTCGCTCGATCCCCATCGTCCTGGCCCAATCAAAAGAAAGTTGCAGCCCTTATTGAGCAATTCCCCGTTCAAAGCAGAAATATGCTTGGCAATTTCCTTGGTTTTCGATGCTTCGAACGCTCCCGGCATTACATATACGATATCGGATATGTTCTCGATTATGCCGTTGCCAAGTGAAGATTCGCTGCGGCAAAAGACCGCATCAGGATTTAGGTTATCAAGAGATATGCGCTCAGGCGAAGACTCGGCCACCAGCTGGCGGAATTGCAAGATCGACAGTGACGCCACCTTTTCGTTTTCATCCGGAATGTTTATTGCGAATTCGATTTCAACCGGGCAGCCGACCGCTTGAGAAAGCTTACCAAGCAAGTGGTCAACGGCTTCGGCCATTGGATAAAGCCGATTCTTTAGAATATGGGCGAATGTAACAATTCGTTGTCCCGGGCGGGAAATGCCGTCGTATACGCGGTCGTCTTCTGCAGAGTAAGTGGAACCTACCGCTTCCAGCGTGCCGTGAGCTTCCGCGGAATCCAGTTCAAGCTTTTTGAGGTTATGCTCAAGTTGAGTTGGGTCTGCTTCAGAATTGGACGACAAGTCGAGAGCATAGAAATATCTTTGGGTGGCGGCCGCCAAGTCGGCTGGGCGGCCAATCGGCGGAAGGCTTTGGGGAAATCTGGGACAAAACCGCCAGGTTAACCCCCCTTCCACAACGTATTTCCCCAAGCCCAGTGCAACGGAAGCGACTCCCCATCGCGGATCTTTTTCCTGGATGGCGTAATAATTGTGCGAGGATGCAACTCCCGAAACCAAGGGATAAAAATATTGGTCGTATCGCCTGCCCACGAGTTGCTGAACAATTACCGCCATCCTTTCTTCTTCGATTCTGTACGGGGAAGAGAGGATGTACCGCTTCGCCCGCTTGTGAAAGGTGGAGGCGTAAACCAATTTGATTGCTCCGACAAGCAATGCCGTCCTGGTTTGTGCAGAAGGCTGGTTATTGGAGAGCATCAGAGTTCTATATACGCCAGCGAACGGCAAATACTGCGAGTCCTCCAACTGGCTTGAAGAACGCACGGCCAGTGGAAATGTACGGTTCGCCACAAATTCAGAGACACTAGATTCCGCGTCTTCCGGAAATTCCCCCGACAGGAACAGCCGATCGATGTCCGAATCGGACATATCTCCCAATACTTTGTCCCAAAGGCGGTTCCGGTTCATGAATTCTTCAAAGACGCCGGTGGCAATTACGGCTGTGATGGGCAATTTATATGTCATTCCCGACGGTCCGCCGTCGAACGTATAGCGCGACATCATCCTGTTGATAAAGGCAAGATTGTGTGCCTTGCCTCCAAGGCTGCCGGCTCCAATTCGGGTGAATCCGGAAGTTGAATGGCCGGCAAAGTCGGTTACAACGCCTCTTAAAATTGCGCTTCTGAATTCGCTGAATACTCCTATTAGAAACGCGCGCAATTCTGCAATATCAGCGAATTCCTCCACGCTAATCGGCTTGAGCATTGCTGCAAGCTCAAATTCGGTGCGTGCCTTGAGCCAGCTTGAAAAATGATTGTGACTGGCGTGATAAAGCACGGACTCGTCCGGTATATCGGGCAGGATTTCCTGCAGTTCCTTTAAATTTCCAGCACGTCCGACTTCTTTGCCGTCCGGCAACCTGAAGATAAAATCCCCGAATCCGAAATTCTCCCTTATGAAGTCTCGGAGCTCGTTCAGGAGCGTGGGGGAGTTCTTATTCAAGAATCGGACTGCCAATTCCTCCGCTGTTTTCGAGTTATCCGCAAGGCTCGATTGCAGCAAAACGGGAAGGTGCGGATTCTCCTTGCGAACCATTTGAATGAAATGGAAGCCCGCGCCGTGATCGTGCACGCCGCGGCGCGGAAAAGCTACATCAGATACCACACCAAGCAGGTTGTCCTTGAATTCCTCATAGTACGCGCATGCTTCTTCGAAAGTTCTGGCGAGCAGAATTTTCGGCCGAGCGCCCTGACGCAGAAGCCTGTGGGCCAAGTTGAAGCCCTCGGCCATCAGGTGCTGGGTTTGTCTCATGATTTCGGTGTAAATAAGCGGAAGAAACTTGGATATGAATGTTGGCGAGTCTTCAATGACGATGATCGCTTGCACTCCTCCGACTTTAACGTCGTGTTGGGCGTTCAGTTGATCCTCGATCATCTTTGTGATCGCCATAAAAACCTTCAAATCACCTTGCCAAAGGAAAACATGGTCAATGGCCGACGAGCCTGGAAGTTCCTTTAAACGATCGATTTCACGCGAATTGTGCGCCAGGAGTACAATCGGCAGACCCCGATGCATTTTCTTGATTTCCTTCGCCAAATCCGTGATGCCGCGATCTTGAATCCTTGGCATCGTGACAACCAGATCGTAATTGCGCCCATCAAGCGCCCGAAGCGCTTCCTCCGCGGAACCTGCGCGATGGAATCTGGGTGAAAACCGCAGGTTGAGTTCAAGGAATTCGGATAGGAGGAGTTCGGAGAGATGCCCTTCGCCCTCTAGAATATAAGAGTCGTACAGGCTTGCCACCAGAAGGACATCCATAACCCTATGATGCATCAGGTTATGAAATCCCTCGAAATCGAGCGACATCCGTTTTATCCGCTCGTCCAGGGTGGATTTTCCGAAGGATTTTGGATGCATCGAGGCGATTATAGCGCCTGAAACCGCGAAGTATGCATTAAAAAACGGTTTAATGCCGAAGGTGGGAGTCGAACCCACACGCCCGTGAGGACACTAGATTTTGAGTCTAGCGCGTCTGCCATTCCGCCACTTCGGCCTTGCCTGAATTGTATTGTGGTGTATACTTTCGTGTCAAGGCGCCGGCCGCTTTGGCCCGCGCCAGGCTTTGGGGAGGTTGCTCATGAGGAAATGCGTTTATGGGTTGATTTCGGTCGTTCTTGCCGCGTTGCTGGCCGGATGCAATCCGCCTCCGGCCGAGGATGAAGGCGGCGGCGCGGATGGCACTGCCAAGCTTCACGGCGACGCCGAGGGCATCAAAATCGGCGTGAACCTTGAGCTTACGGGCGACACGGCGACTTTCGGCCAGTCGTGCCTTAATGGAATCAAACTTGCTCTTGAGGAAATGGGTCCGAAGCCGGTTCTGGGGAAGGATATCATTCTGATTCAGGATGATAACCAGGGCAAGGGAACCGATGCGGCGAATGCCGCAAAGAAGCAGGTAGATATAGATAAGGTTCCGCTGATGATCGGAGCTGTTGCTTCAACAAATTCCATCGCGATCAGCGCGATAGCCGAAGACAAGCATGTCCCGCAAGTTACACCGGCGTCCACCAGGACAGATCTTACGCTCGCGGGCGACGGCACAACCAAAAAGTACACATTCCGGACGTGCTTCATTGACGATTTTCAGGGCGATGCGATTGCAAAGTTTTGCCGCGAGGATTTGAAGGCGGAGCGGATAGCAATTCTTTACGACAACGGCTCGGACTATTCCAAAGGAATATATGAACGCGTCAAAAAGACCTTTGCAGAGCTTGGTGGAACGATTGCCGCGGAACGAACCTACGACGCCAAGGTGGACAACGATTTTAGAGCCCATCTTTCGCAGATTCACGCAAGCAAATTTGACGTGCTGGTCGTACCGGGCTATTACAGCGAAGTCGGCAAGATAGCTTCCCAGGCGCGCGAAATTGGAATAACACAAACAATTGTCGGAGGCGACGGTTTCGACTCGCCAAAACTGGTCGAAATAGCCGGCGACGCGATAGAAGGCGCGTTCTTCACGACACACTTCTCGGCGGATGATCCCAATCCGACCGTCCAGGCGTTCGTTTCAAAATACAAGGCGCGCTACAACGCGGTGCCCGACGCGATGGCGGTTTTGGGATACGACGCGATGAACTTGTGTGCGGACGCAATAAAGCGCGCGGGCGCAGCGGATCCTGAAGCCATAACGAAAGCTCTCGGCGAAACCAAGAATTTCCCGGGAGTTACCGGCAATATTACGATCAACGACAAGCATAACGCCGTGAAGGATGTCGTTGTTTTGCAGGTCAAGGAAGGTAAGTTCGCAATGTACAAAACCATTCCTGCCGAATCGCCTGCCCCTGCAGCCACGGATTCAAACGAGCCGGTTGAAATGAGTGATGCCGCCGAGCAGGGCGAAAGCCACGGTGCGTAGTCAGGATTGCAAATGTGTCGATAAAATGCGGGGGCGAATTCCGCCCCCGCATTTGGATTCAAGTCACCGGGGGTGCAAGTGAGGCTGTCGCTTTTGCCGACAACCAGGGGAGGGCGTATCGGCGCAGTTGCGTCGGCAGCGGTTTTGCTGTTGCTGTGGCTTCTTTTCGGCTTCCTTCAAAACAAATACCCTGATAGCGATCTTTTTACCGGCGGCTACCTTGTCCAACTTCTTTTTAATGGTGTGGTGCTCGGCTGCGTATACGCGCTTATCTCACTTGGTTACACGATGGTTTATGGCGTAATCCAGCTGATTAACTTCGCTCACGGTGACATATACATGCTGGGAGCGTACTTCGGCTATTACTTTTTGCGGATTTTCATCCACAGGCTTTACTTCGAGCGTGAATGGCCGCTGTATGCGGCGTTTTTCCTTGCGATGTTTTGCGCGATGGCTCTTTGTGCACTTTGCGGTGTTTTGATGGAAAAGTTCGCGTACCTGCCGCTTCGAAAGTCCACGCGAATCGCCGCGCTAATTACCGCGGTCGGGATGTCGTTTTTCCTCGAAAACCTGGGGATAATCGTTTTTACCGCCAATCCAAAAAGCTTTGCGCCGAAATCGTTCGCCGTTTACACGGCGGAATTCGACAAATCGGCGGATTTCTCCACCCCGATCAGGCGCATCGTTTACGACGCAACGCGCGCGGAAGCGGAGTTGCAGGGCGCGTGCTTCGCGCGCGTTCGGGTGGAAACGGAACTGGGCAAAAGCGATTGGAGCCAGCCTGTCGCGCTGGCGGAGGGCGAAGAATTCGCCGCGGGAGGATTCGAGGAGCAATCCGGCTCAAAACTGGAAGCGCCGACGGGATTGACGATTAACAGGAAGCCTGGCAAGACGACCGGAAGCGTTGAACTTAAATGGGCTGAGACTCCCGCAAGGATTAGAAATATAAGGTCGGTGTTCGGCTCGAACGCAGTTTACATTCCGCTCGATTTTGGTCTTCGAACTAATCCGGCAAACGCAGCCTCATCAGACTACGATGCGGCCGAAAAGCGCGGGTTCGGTCTGAGCGCAACGCCGATTCAGCTGGTAATCCTGGCTACGACAGCTGCCATCCTTGCGTTTCTATTCTGGCTGATCAACCGGACAAAGTTCGGCATTGCAATGCGGGCAATAAGCTTTGACAAGGATGTTACGCGGCTGATGGGCATTGACACCGATTCCGTTATCAGCAAAACATTCGCGCTGGGCTCGGCACTTGCTGCGGTTGCAGGATGTCTTGTGGGGCTGTACTGGGAGAGCATTACGCCGCTAATGGGCATCCTTCCGGGAATCAAGGCGTTCGTCGCAGCTGTTTTGGGCGGTATCGGCAGCATTCCGGGCGCTGCGGCTGGCGGCCTGATTATGGGAGTGTCCGAGTTCCTCGTGAAGGGCTATATTCCGGCCAATCTAAGCGCGTTGTCTGATGCAGTGGCGTTTGCATTCCTTATCATCGTATTACTTGTCAAACCCACGGGGCTGTTTGGAAGGTCCGCCAAGGAGAAGGTGTGATGATCAACGGGTATTTCGAGACCATCATCATCCTTATCCTTGTGAATATCATTTTCGCGCAAAGTCTCAACTTGATTCTGGGATTTAACGGACAGTTTTCACTTGGCCATGCCGCATTCCTGGCCATCGGGGCGTACACGAGCGCGATTTTGGTAGGCGGTTTCGGTATGCCGCTTCCCGTCGGAGTGATTTGCGGCGGTTTACTTGCAGCGATTTTAGGATTGTTGACAGGAGTGCCGGCACTAAGGCTGCGCGGGGACTATCTGGCAATCGCAACCCTTGGATTCGGGGAAATCGTCATTCGAATATTGCTTATTTTGCCGCCTGCGTATTTCGGCGGAGCAACCGGGGTTCCCGGTGGGGCTTCTAAAATCGAAACGCTTCCGCAGCTTAAAAACGTACTGGCTTGGCCTGGTGCGATCGCCCCCGAATACGCGGGCAAGGCGATTGCGGAACTGTCGGGCGCGCCGCCAGCGAATATCAACCAGGCGATGAACTTGGTATTTGCATTCCTTTGGATAGGGGCAGCGGCGTTTCTGCTCGTTTACGGCCTGGCCGTGCTGGAAAGAAAATTGTCCGCTTTTGTTGGAAGGCGTTTCGGCGTCAATAAACCGGCCCTCTTGATTCTACGGGTTATTTACATGGCGACGCTGGCAACTATTGCGGTGGTAAACTCGCGAAAGCTGAACAATGCCTTTTATTCAGTGTTCGAGTTGCAAAAGGCGAGATCATGGTCAAGTTATTTGTCTAGCCAATGGACGGTGTTCCTTTTGTTGATCGGCGTGGTCACGCTGGTGATTTGGCTTTTCCGCAACTACTTGAGGAGCATTTACGGCCGGGCGGTTATAGCCATCCGCGAAGATGAAATGGCAGGAACTATGCTTGGCATCAACCTATTTAAGTTCAAGCTCATGAATTTCCTGATTGGAAGCTTTTTCGCCGGCGTTGCAGGTGGGCTTTTGGCGCATTCAATTCCGTCTTTCAACCCATACGAGTTCAACTTCTTCAAAAGCGTTGAAGTTCTGCTTATGGTGGTGTTGGGCGGAATGGGCAGTCTAACCGGGACGATAATCGGCTCCACGGTGATCACGATATTGCCCGAAGCATTCAGGGCTGTCGGGCAATGGCGGATGGTTATTTATTCGCTGGCTCTTGTGTTCCTTATGATTTTTAGACCTGGCGGGCTGTTCGGTCAAAGTGAGTTTGCCTTTCAGCTGCCCAAGTTTTTGCGCCGCGCGCCCGCGGCCGGGAGCGCTGATGCTTGAGCTGCGCGACGTGAGCGTTGTATTCGGAGGGCTACGGGCGGTTGACAAGCTTACGATGTCCGTAGGAAGTAAGGAACTGATCGGCCTTATCGGCCCGAATGGAGCGGGGAAAACTACTGTTTTTAACGCCATTACCGGAGTTTATCCGCCTACCGAGGGCGAAGTAATTCTCGATGGAGAGAGATTGAATGGGGTCGAAACGCACGAAATATGCCGAAAGGGAATCGGCCGGACGTTTCAAAACGTGCGCCTATTCAAGAACCTGACCGTCTTGGACAACGTTAAAATCGCGCTGGACCGTAATTGCAAATACTCATTGGTGGATGCATTCCTGAGAACGCCTCGATGCCGCCGAATCGAGCGCGAAATCGAGGAAAAGTCGTATGAGCTTCTCGACTATCACGGTTTAAAAGATTGCGCCAAGTCTATTGCCAAAAACCTACCTTACGGACTTCAGAAGCATCTTGAAATTGCCCGGGCCATGGCTACAAATCCGAAAATACTGCTTCTTGACGAGCCTGCGGCAGGATTGAACGACCGGGAAACTTCAGAGCTTATGGAGAAGATTTTCCGCATTTTGGAAGAGCACGAGCTGGGCATACTTTTAATAGAGCACGATATGAAGCTGGTGATGGGCATTTGCCAGCGAATCGTGATGATCGACTACGGCAAGAAGATTGCCGAGGGAGCACCGGAGGAAATCAGAAGCAATCCGCGCTGCATCGAGGCTTACCTGGGCAAGGAGGCAAATGCCTGATGCTGAAGGTGGATGCTCTTCGGGTCAATTACGGCGCGGTCGAGGCGCTTAAGGGGATTTCGATTGACTGCCCGGAAGGAAAGATAATCTCGCTGATCGGAGCCAACGGAGCCGGCAAAAGCACGACGCTGAACGCGATTATGGGGTTGGTTCGAACTTCGGGCGGCACCGTTTCCTATAGCGGCCTCGACATTACTAACAAGCCGGCGCACAAAATAGTGGCGCTTGGAATGAGTCTGGTGCCGGAAGGCAGAAGGATATTCACGAATCTGACTGTCAACGAAAACCTGGAAATCGGAGCATTTCTGGAGAAGGACCGCGGCAAAATTGCCGAGCGCAAAGAGGAGGTTTTTGCGCTTTTCCCGCGGCTGAAGGAGCGCATCGGTCAGATCGGTGCAACGTTGTCCGGCGGCGAGCAGCAGATGCTGGCGATCGGAAGGGCGATGATGCAGGACCCGAAGCTGATGCTGCTAGACGAGCCGTCGCTGGGGCTTGCCCCGAATTTGGTGGCAGAAATCTTCGAAACCATTCGCAAGATCAACTCGCGAGGCGCTACAATACTGCTGGTCGAGCAGAACGCGTTCCAGGCGCTCAAGATTTCGGATTACGCGTACGTGCTCGTCACCGGCAGGATTGAACTTTGGGGCACGGGCGCTGAATTGATCGAAAACGAGGACGTCAAGAAAGCGTATTTGGGAATTTGACTTCTGAAAATTCGATGCCGGCGTACGCCGGGTGATGACACGATGGATTACTTCTGGGAATACGCCGAGGTGTACGCCTCGTTTTACAAAAACGCATTCAGCGTGCGAGTGCAGTTTCCTGACGGGAGTCACACGATTTCGACTCCCGACTCGACGCTAGTAATCCTAAACGAACTTGGCCGGGATGGATGGGAGTTGGCCGGATTAATCGGCCGTGGAAGACGTGGCGACGAGGGCGAATTCGGTCAGATTTACTACATGAAGCGGCAAGTGAAGAAAAAGCCGACGATGGAGTCATACGGTCCGCTGAGAGGCGCGAGGTAAAATGCGGTTCCCGCACGGGGAGGAATAAAAGATGATCGTTTTCGAGTCGGCAAACATGAAGCTGCACGCAATCTCCGACGGCTCGTTCGCGCTGGACGGCGGGCTGATGTACGGCGTCGTCCCCAAGTCATTCTGGCAGAAATGGCACGATGTTGACGCGGAAAACCGGATCAGGCTTGGCGTGTGGTGCCTGGTCGCCGAGACGCGGGAGGGATTGGTCGTTGTGGACACGGGCTGCGGCGACAAGCTTTCCGAAAAGCTGCGCGGAATCTACGATTTGCAGCGTCCGGAGGGCGATTTGATTGAAGGGATGAAGGCGGAAGGACTTTCGCCGGACGACGTGGTGGCGGTTATCCAGTCGCATCTGCATTTCGACCATTGCGGCGGTGTTACGAAGAAGTCGGACAGCGGCTGGGCGTTGCAGTTTCCGAACGCAACGGTTTACTCGACCTCGACCGAATACGCGGAGGCGACGCTTATTAACGAGCGCACCAAGGGCAGCTATTACAAGCATACGCTTGAAGGCTGGGAGCCGGGCGAGCGGCTGAAGCTTCTGGACGGCGAAACCGAAATTCTGCCCGGCGTTCGGGCGATTCCTTCTCCCGGGCATACTCTGGGGCATCAACTCGTTTTATTCGATGACGCGGGGATGAGGCTTGTCTACTGGGGCGATCTGATTCCGATGTCAACATTCACGCACATCCCCGTCATCGCATCCATAGATAACTACCCAATGGTGACGCTGGAGCGCAAGAAGGAGTTCCTTAAACGGGCCGCCGAAGAAAAGTGGCATCAGTTCTTCTGCCACAATTTCGGCTCGCCGTATTCGGAGCCGCCCGCGGCAGGCTAGTCGAACTCGATCGGAGCGGGGATTTCAAGATCGTCCGGGCCGTACCAATCGGGAAGTTGGGCGTCAGGCGTTTCCGGACGTTTGGTTGTGGAGAACAAGGTCAGCAGGTATACCGATTTAGCTCCCGCGCGTTTGAGTGCCCGCGAGCACTCGCTTGCGGTCGAACCTGTTGTGATTAAATCGTCGCAGAGAAGCACTGTCGCCCCCTTAACGCGCCGGGCATACCAGGAAGGGACATCGAATGCACCTTTCACGTTTGCCCGGCGCGCCGTGTGCGAAAGACCAACTTGCGAAGGGATGTCGCTGATTTTGCGCAGAACGCCCGACAAATAAGGTACTTTCAGGCTTTGAGCGGCGTAAAAGGCAAATACGGCGGCCGTGTTGAAACTACGGGTGTTGCCTCCCTTCCTCTTCTTTTCATCGTTTGGCGGCGGGGAGAACATCGGAAGCCGGGCCAGGGCGGACCACCGGGGCCGAAATACCGGCACCTCAACCGCGAAATCAAAGGCAAGTCCTTTCGAATTGAAAAATTCGGCTGAATCCTTTCCGGCGATACGCTTCTGAACTGCTGCCGAAGATAGCCTGTAATTCAGCTTGCGCTTTGAAACAGTGAATTTTGACGCCAGGAATAAGTTTCTCGCCGCGCCTTCGTATGGATAAAGGCTTCTAGCCCGGATAAAGCCGTATGTTTCGTCATGGCACTCCGCGCAATCCGGGCCGGGCCAGCCGGAACGCTTGAGCCGTCCGCAGCGAAGGCAAATTTCGTCTGGCGGTACGAAAACCTGATCGAAGCACGCGTCGCAAAGAACGAAAGGATTTTCCCGGCCGCAGAGCACGCAGCTTTGGGGGAAAAAAAGCTCGGCAAACGCGGCAAGCAGAGGCGGACTTTTGACCGCGGTTTGCGCGCCTTCTTTTCCAATTCTTCCCGCCATTCAAATATGGGTCCGCCGATTCGTAGGCGGCAAGTTATTTCACAAACCGAGTTTCCTGGCTAGTTCCGTTGTAGAAAGCCCCGGCACTAGCTCCAAAAGCACAACCTCACCACCGTAACTTTCAACGAAATCGCCGCCCACAACACCCGCGCGGTCGTAATCGCCCCCTTTAACGAGCACATCCGGCCGCAAGGCTTCAATCAGGCGAATTGGAGTATCTTCATCGAAGATGATAACAAGATCAACGCTTCTTAGTTCTTCAAGGACCGTTTTGCGCAAGGATTCGCGGATAAATGGCCTGTTTTCGCCTTTGAGCCTTTTTGTCGAGGCATCTGAATTCAGACCGACGATCAGCACATCGCCCAGTCGTCGCGCTCTCTTCAAAATGTCTATGTGGCCCGGATGAAGTATGTCAAAGCAGCCGTTGGTGAAAACTATCTTGAATCCCCGGGCGCGCCACTCGGCAATGGCTTCCGCAGCATCCGGCGGCAACTGAAAAGCGGACTCTTCCATCATACGCCCTCCGCATGCATCAAAACGGAAAGCACTTCCGCCGCTGTCACGGCCGCGATACCGGGCTTGGCTACAGCTACGGCGCCAGCCGCGTTGGCGATGTTCGCGGAAGTCACAAGGTCTGCTCCAGCGGCAATAGATGCGGTTAGTGCCGCAATGACCGTATCCCCAGCTCCGGTAGGGTCAAAAACAGAAACGCGGTGGGATGGAATTGTTGTGAGCGAAGCGCCATCCCATACGTGCATCCCTTCGGCTCCCCAAGTCATTACTACCTTGCCTACGCCCGAAAGATGAGATACCGCCTTCGCCGTCGCCGCAAGATCCGCAACCGGCCGCAAATGTTCAGGAACCGCATTCCGGGCTTCCTTTTTGTTGGGCGTAACGACGTCGCATCCTTGATAATAAGACCAATTGGGAGGTTTGGGATCCACTACGATCGGTATTCCGACACGCCGGGCGCAGCCTATCAGCGATTTACCCCAAAACGGGACCGCGCCCTTGTTGTAATCCGAGACGAGCAAGGCGTTACAATCGGACAGTACTTCCTCGGGAGGCACCGCATCCCTGTCGATCGGTAACGGCGATTCGTCGTCCACTCTAATCAATTGCTGGGACATTGATACAAACCTTGTTTTTACGGTGGTGATCGCTCCGGGCAGGCCGACAAGCAGCGATGTATCAATGTTGTTCGATTTAAGTTCGGCCTTAAGTAGTTCGGCGGCCGCGTCGTTTCCTACAATGCCTATCAGCAGCGGGGTTGCTCCGAGCCCGGCCAAATTTACAGCCACGTTTGCCGCGCCTCCAGGGAAACATGCTTCGCGCTCCCTCAACAGAACAGGGACCGGCGCTTCTGGAGAAATGCGTTCGACCGAACCATAGACGTAACGATCGAGCATTACATCGCCCAGTACGGCGATGCGCAGCTTCGGAAATAAATCAAGAATCCGCCGATAATCTGCAAGACTCATAGGGTCGGGGGCATTTTACATTAAATCTTTCGGCCTAGCGGGCGCCGTCTTGGCCTTCAATATGATTTCCGGAATTTCGGTGAAATCAGATGTGGCCCCGGCAATGTCCTCCGGATATCCCGAGACACCGTGGATATTGAAGTAAACGGTAGTTATTCCAAGCGCGCGCCCGAGTTCGATGTCAGCCGCAACGGTGTCGCCTACAATCGCGGAGTTTGCAAGGTCAATATCAAGCTCGCGAACCGCTTGATTCACCATTCCGGGTTTTGGCTTACGGCACCGGCATTCAACAGCGTATTCCGGTATAGTCCCTTCTGGAAAATGCGGGCAAAAGTAATACGCGGCCGGCGCGGCGCCACCGTTGTTAATTATTAGTTCGTTAATCCTATTGTTGACTGCGCGTACGCTCTCCTCACGGAAATACCCCCTTGCGATTCCACTTTGATTGGAGACGACGACAAGCAGATACCCCATGTCCCGCAATTTAAAAAGTGTTTCAGGTACGCCCGGAATCAGTACAACCTTTTCAGGATCTCGAACGTAATCCGTGTCATAAATCAGCGTGCCATCGCGGTCAAGGAATACTGCTGGGCGCATAATTCAGCACACTTCCTTTTCAGCGGGTGCGGTATTCCCGATGGCGCGGAACAAGGCGTCAATTACCGAGTCGGGCGAAATTTCGGCCATGCAAAACGTTCTATTTTTGCACTTCTTTTCCCAGCAGCAAAGACAAGACATGTGCGGCTGAATATGTACGCCCGCGGAATGAACCATTCCGCATATCTTCGGATCTGTCGGGCCGAAAAGACCGATTGTCGGCTTACCCAGTCCTTCGGCAATGTGCATTGGGCCGCTGTCAGGAGCGATGACGGCGTCGGCGCGGGAAATTACGTGTCCCAACTCCTCTATCGTGGTTTTGCCCACTAGATTGTAAACGGGAACCGAAATCGAATTTAGTCCTTCAGCCAAGCTCTCTTCTCCCGGCGCTCCGACAAGAATAATGCACACGCTGCCGACGGGAAGTTTATTTAAAAACGCCTGAACATTTTTTCGAGGCCAGATTTTTGTCGGCCAAGTGCTTCCGACTGCCAGGACGACCATGGGCCTTCCCGGATCAAGGGAAGGCAGGAGACGCGACAATGATTCGCTTACTCGGCTCGAATCCACGAAATAGGCGGGCATTTGCAAAGGTGCGTCTAGTCCGGATTTACGAAGCAGGGATAAACGCTGTTCGATAAGGTGCTGCCTTTCTTTGGGAAGAGCGACGCGGATCGTAAGCAAGTTTCCGCGGCCCTCCGTCGCGTATCCAACGCGGTGCTTAATGCCCGCCATCCATGCAACAATTGCGCTTCCAATTGAATTGTGAAGCAGGAAAGCAATTTCAAATTTCCGCTTTCTGAGCGCGGCCGCAGTTTGAAATATCCTGAACGGCAACCGAAATGCCGACTTCTTGTCAATTCCAATCACTTCGTTCACGTTTGGGTTGCCCGCAAGCGCCGGCGCGGAAGTTTGTGAGGCGAGTACGGATATCTTTGAATCGGGATAAGCCGCGCGGATTGCCGACAAGGACGGTGTAGCACAGAGGAGGTCGCCTATCATCGCCAAGTCCACGACCAGGATTCGCTCGGCGACCTTTGGCAGTTTCAAGCTTGTTTCTCCTTAGCCTGGTGCGACCAGCCCAGCTTTAGCATAATTTCGTCCCGAATCGCCGCAAGGTCGATAGTCGGAGATTTGGATAGTGATTCGGACTCCGCTCTGAATACTTCCGCCAAATCGGCCGACTGCACCCACCGCGCGAGCTTTTGGTCAATCAGGTATTTTTTGAATTTGGCAAGTTTTGCCGAGGCGCGCCTTTTCTTGAGTTCAAGGACGAGCGGCCTGTGCCCCTGAATAATCGCTTCGCTGATCATCGATATGCTGTCTTCGGTAACAACCGCGGCGCTTGCACGAGGAAGAAGAGCCGGGAGAGGATTAAACGTATCGGTTCTGCCCCAAATCCAATGAGCGTCCTTCTTTTTTTCGAATTCAGCTTGCAGCTTGCGCTCAAGGGAGGGAGCTGTCCTGCGTGAAGTTGTTCCTACCAGACCACACTTCTGTTTGCTTGCCCACGACCAGCTTATTTCCGCCGCTTCCAATACATCGTCGTCCGTCATATCGAATACTTTCGAGTTTCCTCCAACAATAAGGGCAATTGGTCTGTTTTTGAGTACGTCGCAACCGAAGCGGCGTGCGAGTTCGGCATCCGCGGTCTCAATACGCGCGGCATCGAAATAGGACAATGCCACGGGCGTGAATACGGCATTTGCAGGGTTTTTGGAACGCCTGTCATGCTCCGGCATCACTATTACGTCGAAAGATTCAAGCGGAATTGCGTTCGGTCTCATCATTGCAATGGATTTTCCGCCAACTGCACGGGCGATTAAAAGATTCGTCGCCGCCAGCGTCGAACCGGCGGAAACAATCACATCGGGGCGCTCAGAAAGCATGGATTGCAATGCCGTAAGGCAGGGTTCGGAAACAAAATAGCCCAGCAAGCCCAGCAGCTCCGGAATATTTGACGGACTGCGCTGGGACAGGTTCATCCTTGCCCGCAGCAGCTGCTCCCTAAGTTCGCTTTTAAATTCAATTTGCGTTTCGTGCGCAGCTAATCCCAATAGGGCGCATAACGCACGCGACTGGTTAAAGTGGCCGGGCTTGCCGTCCGAAAGAATCAAACCTCGCATTATTGCTGGTCGGGGTAAAACTCAGCCGAGATCAGGTACGATCCCGTGCTACCTCCTCCTCCCGTTACCTGAAGGTTAACCGGACCGAATCCGGCGGGAAATGATAGCACTTTAAGGTCAACGCCCGGCAAAGAATTAGAGTCGGAAAAGCTTTGTGAGTTAACCTTCACAATCGGGTTGAGTCCGCCCGGATGCCCTGCCACCACCCTTAGCAACATCAGTCCGCTTTCAGACAAGTTTGTAGTAAAGACGTCCTGGTCGTCGCCGCTTTCGATTGTTCCAGCGAAGTAGCGGTTGAATTCGAACGGCGTTGAGCCGCTTTGGGATTCGAAAACCTGAATTTCGTCAGCAGTTCTGGCGAATACCCCGATTATTGGTTTGGAACCGGCCGTTATCGCAATTCGCTTCGTGCCGGCGGACGAATCGTTAATTAAAACGAACAACGGCGCATTTGGAATCAACTGCATCGTCAAAGGCTCCGCATCGAGTCGGAGGGTCAGCGGACGGGGCAGCCTGGATGTTCTGCCGGAGTAGTCCACGAAATTCTGCAGGAAATTGACACCGGTAAGTCCGCCTGTCACCGAATGGATTGTCGGCTGCTTATATGAAAAATCCGCGGGGGGCGAACCCTGCCATCCGGCAAAGGACAAAGCAGCCAGCCAGCCCTGCAGCAGGGATTCCATAGGTTTGCCGGTCGCCTGCTCGATGTTGGCTTGTCCTGCGAACGCTGTAGAAGGAGTGGAAGATAGCACTAGCTTGGAGAGCGCGTCCTGCCCGTACTGCTCGAAAATGTGGCGTATGAAAAGGTAACCCGCACCGCGCACCTGCGGATTGTCCAGCGATTCGGGTGCGATCAAAGGTACGGCGTAAGCGGCATCCAGGAATTGCCCGATACCGATCATGTTGAAGTAGCCCTGGTAGCCGACGAAATCTTCTGTAAAATGCGAAAGCGCTTCGTTTAACCATACTTCTTCCGAAATGATGTCTCCTCCGAACGAATCCCTTACGCGAAGCCGGTTGGAAAAGTTGATCAAATGCTGAAGCTCGTGCGCGATAACCTGCCTGATGCTTGTCGAATAATCGTTGCGAGTTATCGGAGCGGTTCCATCGAAAAAGCCCGGTGCAATCGGAGATGGAGGCGTGAATTCGTCCGGCGGATCCTCCGCATCGGGAATGTCCACAAACACAACGTCCATTAGGTTCGAGGCTGGAGTATCTTGCAGATCGCCCGAAACGAACAAGCCGCGTACCATTCCGGGCAGATTGTTGACCCAAGGCGTTGCCAGAATATCTAAAAAGCCATCGGAGTCTATGTCATATATGTCGCCGTATGCAGCAGCCTCTTGCGCCCTAATGACTTCGCGCACATCATCAGCAACATCTTGAGCAAAAGAATCCGATATCCGGCCGTCGTCCACTTGCGGATCTATCCAAAATCTGACCGATTCATTTTCGCCTTTGAGTACTGCGTTGACTGTCGCATCCACCGTTTCCAAATTCAGTGCGGGATCGCCGAAAACTATTTTGAACTGACGGATATCACCGATGGTCGCGGGATTCCTTGACAACGCAGGGCGTGTTCCTGTTTCGGCAAGCAGTTTTTGTTCCAGCTGACTCAATTTGACTGAAAGCTTGTTTTGCTCGAAGGGGATTTCTTCCGTCGTCACCGAGGGCAGCTTGGGAGCTGCACTGACGCCTGATGTAACTTCCTCGATAGTTACATTATCTCCGGTTGCAGCAGGCTGTCCGAAGCTAATAAACGCCGCTATGTAATTTGCTTCCGCGGAATCGCGCACAACGTCGAAAGTCTGCGTGGTTCCCGCGGGGATTTCGAATGATTTAACTCCGAACTCGGCCAAATTTACGGTGTTGTCCGGCGGTGAAACTTCCTCCGGAGGATCAGGGGTAAGTGCGGGATTGGAGCCGGGCACACCGATTACGACGCTGGGCGTGCCCAAGTCGTCCGCGAGATCGTATGGCCTGACGCAATAGTATGTATCTGGCGACGTTGCCGCGGGGTCCAAATACGTGTAGCTTGGCGGACGCCAGTTGGGATCGGGTAGAGCAGGGCGCTCTTCGCGGGCGATTTCCACCCAGGAGCCGCCTGCTGTAAATCTGAGCACCGCGTACCCGGATACCTGATTCTGATAGTTGATGGCGATCGGAGTGATGTCGGACACTCCGACTTCGTTGTTGCCGTCGCCATCCACAATGGCAGCGTGATCGTTCGGATCCGAATGGTTGACCGTCGCCTGAAAGTTAAGCGCAATCGGCGTGATGTCGGACACGGCGACTTCGCCGTCATTGGAGTAATCACCTACGTTTCTCTCGGTCCATGAAAGCGCCCAGTTTCCCGCGTCGTCGAATACGGCCAGGTCGGTAACAGAGTTTTCAGCTCCTCTTGGCGCGACCGAAATCCTGCGCGCAGCCATATCCTTGCCTGAATTAAGCTTTATCTCAAATCTCACTTCCGCATCAAGCGCCTTAAGCGGTGCAGCTCCAACCAAAACCACTCCAGGCGCTGGATGCAGAATCAGTGTTATGGCTCCAATCGAGGAATCGACTGCGGACTCAAATTGGAGCCCGGAAGGATCGAAAACCACAGCCAAAAAAGAGCCGTCGGCGTTTGGGCTGCCTTCGATTTGTACGTTACTACCTGTTCCGGAAATCTCGAATTCCAATGGCGCTGCTACAGGCAGGATATGCCTTGCCGAATCGAAGGCGATTACCTCGGTTTTTGAATCGGTTCTGTTGCCAAGCCAGGCAATCAGTTCCGAGTCCGATGAAAACTGTAAATTCTGCCGGTTTTTGGGCAACTGCAAGCGACCGGAAGTCGGTGATTTGGCCCGGTTTCCTGAACAGCCAAATGCAATTGCAAGCAAGAGCGCAATCGGCAGCGTTTTGAGTGCGAAGCTGCGAAATCTAATGTACAGCATACCAACCCCTGAATGAATTCCCCGAGTTTCTCCGAACCGGTTCATCCGACCGGCAAGAGGCCCAGAACCTCTTTGAATGTAATCACGATAATCAGGCCAATCAGCATGATGAAGCCGACGAGATGCACAAGCGCTTCCTTGTGCTCATTTATGCGGACTCGGAACAAACCTTCCAACAGCAGGAAGACGAGCCTTCCGCCGTCAAGCGCCGGAATCGGGAAAAGGTTAATCAAGCCCAGATTGACGTTTAGAAGAATGGCGATGAGCATCAGCTGGTACGGCCCGCTTTTGGCGGACTGCGCAATCAGGTTCGTTATGCCGAGCGGGCCAACGAGATTCTGTGTCGGAGCATGGAAAAGCGTCCAAATTCCTTGGATCATGCCTTCCACAATGTCCCTGAGATAATTGAATGTTGTCTCCATCGCCTCGGCAAATGGCAGTTTGACAAGCACCGGTTCGAACACCATTCCTGTATACGCCACATTTGCTCCGACCTGCGCGTTCGACTCCGGTTGTATCGTGATTTGCAGCAGTTCGTTGTCGCGCACGACGCCCAACACTACCGGTTTGAATACGGGTGGGTTCCCCGTCTCCTGTTGAGCCGGGCGCACCGGCTGGCCTGCGCGCGTCTCCAATTCGATAAATTCATAGACTTCCCAGCCATCCCTTGCAGAATTAGAATTGACGGAAGTGATTACATCCCCAACCTGCAGTTGTGCTTTAAACGCGGGGGAACCTGGAATGATGCTGGAAATTTTGCTTTTGAATTCCGGGTATTTTCCAAGGGCAACACCGAGGCTTGGGATTTCGTTGTTGTATTCGGGAATTACGGTCGGAGCGGCCGAAAGGCGGAGAAGTTTGCCATCGCGTTCCACCTCGAATTCAAGAGTTCGCCCACCCGCGTTGCGGACCGAGCGTTGGAATGCAAGCACACTTTCAACCGGTTTGCTGTCCACCGATTCGATTACATCAAAAACCTCAAAACCGGCCGCCTCCGCGGGACCGCCGGGGAAAATCGCGCCGACGCGCACCTTGTTTTTGGGGTAGCCAAAGAAGCCAAGCGCAAAGACGAGCAGTACCGCGAGGATGAAGTTGAAAACAGGGCCCGCGGCGATAACCGCAATTCTTCGCGAAACCGGCTGCGAATTGAAGCTGCGGTCGGATTGAGGCTCTCCAGGCTCCATTCCGGCCACTTTGACGAAGCCTCCAATCGGAAGCAGACAGATTCCGTAATATGTTCCACGATGCTTGAATCCCCACAACTTGGGTCCGATGCCGATGCAAAACTCGGTGACCTCGATGTCGAAAACGCGCGCGAGCAAGAAGTGGCCGAATTCGTGGACAATCACGATAACCGCGAAGACAAGAACAACCCAAAACGCCGCGACAAGCATGACTTGAGATTATACCCTTTCACTTCACAATTCCTGTTTTTTGCCAAGGCGAGCCGGGGGCACTGATACGGCTAAGGTATAATCGCTGACCGTGGGTATCGGCGCGTTTTTGGCAGGCTTGGTCGAGCTTTATATGCTTGTCATATTCGTTTGGATTATTTCATCATGGTTCCCGCAGGCGCGTTACAACGCGATTGTGGACTTCTGCGGCAGACTTTCGGAGCCGTTTTTGAAAATTTTCCGGTCCGCTATCCCCCCGCTTGGCGGGATGCTTGACGTTTCACCCATTCTTGCATTCATAGTCCTGCAGCTGATTGCTCGGATTTTGATTCAAGCACCCTTTTAAAGTTCCAGGAGTTCGACCGTGACATTAACCCCGCTCGATGTCGAAAACGTGGAGTTTCCCCAAAAAACCTTCGGCGGCTACCATCCTGACGCGGTTCACGAGTTCCTCGAAGAGGTGGTCAAATCGCTTGTGGAACTCATCCGGGAGCGCGATTCGCTTAAGGAAAAGGTTGCCAAGCTAAGTGAGGAAATCGAGGGATGGCGAGCGAAGGAGCAACTGGTATCGCAAAGCGTCCAGCTCGCGCAGCAAACCCGCGACCAGGTAATCAACTCGGCGCAAGCCGAAGCGGAAAATATTGTAAAAGAAGCCAGGCTGTTGGAAGTGGCACTCAAGAACGAACTTTCGGCACTAAAAACCGAGCGTGAACTTTTCGAGTTCGAGTTCTACGGGCTTCTTCGCGGATTCCTGGAAAAGCTTGAATCCCGCAATCCTGCGCTAAAATCGGGCGCTGACAGCCGGGGTAGCATCATCGCGGGGAGTCCATCCGCACCGGATGGTGCTCCCGGCAAAGCCCAATAATGGAGATCTGTTTTGCGAAAGAAACACAGTCTGACTCTGGATCACCCTTATCACGACCACCGCGAGGTTCCGACCGACGAGGAAAGCATATATATGCGCGTTTACAATGACTTGGAAGTACGCGAGTACATCGAAATGGCAGACCGAAGCACCGCGGTGATCGGATATACCGAACACGGTTTCAGGCATGCGCTTATGGTCAGCCAAACCGCCGGGTACATTTTAGAATGCCTCGGACATCCACTGGAGCAAGTGGAATGTGCTAGAGTTGCCGGATTAATGCATGATATCGGGAACATGTTAGGACGCGTTGCTCACGGCCAGACCGGCGCCGCGCTTGCATATCCGATTCTTACGCGCTTGGGATTCACACCATATCAAAAGGCTCTTGTCTTGAGCGCCATCGGAAACCACGAAGAGCAATACGGCCAACCGCTTAACGCGATTTGCGCCGCGTTGATAATCGCGGACAAAGGAGATGTCCACCGAAGCCGGGTGCGCTCGTTTGATCCTTCCGCGAACGACATTCACGATAACGTAAATCAGGCTTGCATCGAATGCAGCCTCCTTGTGGACGAGCACATCCCGAAGGTGTCGTTGGAACTTTTGATCGATACTTCCATCGCATCCGTGATGGAATACTTCGAGATATTTACAGAAAGAATGGTGATAAGCAGAAAGGCCGCCGAGTCGTTAGGCGCGTCTTTCGAGCTGGTCATAAATCACGTAACTTTAAGCTAGGTGAGTATCATGGCAAGCCTCAACAAAGTTTTCCTAATCGGCAATGTGGGTAAGGATCCGGAAGTGCGGTATGTCGCGGACGGTGTTGCTGTAGCAAATTTTCCAATTGCAACATCCGAGCGCTTTACTGATCGTAGCGGCCAGCAGCAGGAACGAACCGAATGGCACAATATAGTTGTGTGGCGCAAGCAGGCCGAAATTGCAGGTGAATACGTGCGAAAAGGCAGACAGCTTTATGTCGAAGGCTCAATAATGACCAGAACATGGACAGATGCCGACAACGTAAAGCATTTCCGCACCGAAATTCTTTGCCAAAGGTTCCTCTTACTCGGTCGCAAGGATGACGCTCCCAGCACCGCTCCACCGGGCGCGCGCCAAGCGGTCAGATCCGCGGAGGAGCCGGAAGAGGAAGAGCTTGGGCCGCCGCTGGACTACGACGACAACATTCTGAACCCACCGGGATAATCCGCCACGTTAGCATTCAAGTTTAAGCGAAATAACGGCAACTTCCGAACCGCTAGTCTCCGTCTGAACGGCGATGCGATTACGCGCGTAGGCGGAGAAATGGCTGCACCCGACCTGTCCGGCGCCATTCGACCTATTTTGCTCAAACTGGCACTGCCTGTAATCGCATCCAATTTGCTTGTTGCGGTTATCAGCTTCACCGACTTCAAGATGGTCGGCTGGTTGGGCAAAGAGGCAATTGCGGCACTTTCGATGAGCCGGACAGCGCTTTTTATAATTCAAAGTGCATTTATGGGAGCCGGCATAGGGGCGACCGCATACGTCGCCAGAAGCTACGGCGCGGGCAGAACGGATGAAATGAAGCGTTACGCCGCGCAGGCGGTGATGATGTGCATTTATATTTCCGTTCCGATCACACTTCTTGGCTATTCGATTGGGCCTGGTATGCATCACTGGCTGGGTGCGGATCCCGTTACAGCCGGGTACGGCTGGGATTATCTGAGCATGATTTATATTGGAATGTCGGTTATTGGATTACGGTTTATCGTAACCGGCGTGATGAACGCGCTCGGACGCACCGACGTGCCGATGTACTTGAATGTTGCGTTCGCATTTCTTAATCTGATTTTCAATTTTCTGCTGATTCCAAAGTGGGGAATGTTCGGGTGCGCGTTGGGAACTACACTCACAAGCCTCTTGGTTTTCGGCTATGGTGTGCTTTACATGCATTTTAAGGGATGGGCCGCGTTTGCCATATCGCAGTTCTCGGGAGCCGAACGGGCGATAAGGAATATGCTCGCACTCGCCGGCCCGGCGATGCTCCAAGTCGTTGCCCGCTCCGGCGCAGGGCTATTGATGTATAAAGTAATTAGCCTAGTGCCTAACTCGACGGTAGGAGCGGCAACCCTTGGTTTAGGACTTCAGGGCGAAAGCATCAGCTTCATGCCGGGGCTTGCGGTAATGACTGCTTCAGCGACGCTGGTCGGCCAAGCGCTTGGAGCGGGACGCAAGGACAAGGCTGCGGAAACTCTTAGGGAATCGCGCAATTTGACGCTGCTGATAATGATTTTGCTCGGTATTGTTTTTTTTGCCTTCGCCAGGGAGTTTATGGTGTTTTTCACCAAAGACCCCGATGTGATCAGAGAAGGAATCCGCTACCTTCGCATCAACGCATTCGCACAACCGATTATGGCGATTTCCTTTTCCGGAATCGGATGCTTGCGCGGGGCCGGTGATACTAAATATCCCTTCATCACAACCCTGCTATCGCATTACCTATTCCGGTTACCGGTTGCATATTTGCTGGGTGTCTCGCTCGGAATGGGTATTTTAGGAATATGGATATCCTTCCTCATCTCAAACGTGGCGGAGGCTCTATTGATACTTCACCGCCTGTCCCAAGGAAAGTGGCTGCATATAGAACTGAAGTATTGATTCCGGGCTGCATCTATCTCCCCGAAATGTCCGCGCAATAGTCCAGAATCCCCTCGCCGATGGCTTCCGCCAATTTTTGGCGGTATTCCGGAGTCGACAGCAGACTCTCCTCTTGTGAATTGGTTATGAATCCGACTTCGACCAGCACTGCAGGCACCACCGTTTCCCGGAGAACGAAGAAATTGGCGGTTCGAACGCCTTTATCCGTGACGCGGCACCTATTGACAAGGTTTTGCTGAATGTACGCGGCAAGCTTTTTTCCTTCGCCGCTCGACTCGAAATGGAAAGTCATCGCGCCTTTGATGTCCGGATTGCCGATGGAATTGGTGTGGACGCTCACGAACACCATCGGCAGGATTCTGTTGGCGATGTCAGCCCGCTCCTGAAGCGAAATGAAAAAATCGTCATCTCTGGTCAAGTAAACGCTCTGTCCTTTCTTTCCCAGATACGCTTGAAGCCTAAGTGCGATATCGAGGTTTATTTCCTTTTCCTGAAGCTCGGTAAAGGGGGATAATGCGCCGGGATCGCTGCCTCCATGGCCTGCATCAAGCATAATCGCGTATCTGCCCGTATCCTTCCCAAGAAATTGAATGTAGTAAGTGTCCTTGTTTTTGGTCGGTATAACACGATACCTTGTCCGTTCTGTCAAATCCACAACAACACGTACAACGTATTGATCCGGGGGCTGGCTGAATTGGCCGATTCTGATGCTCTTCACAACGCCTATTCCGACATCGTGCTTTGCTGTGGCGTCCGTGTAAATGCTGTCAGCAAAGTCCAAAACAAGCCTGTCGGGGGATGACAGCTCCCTTGCAGTGAGAAAAGTTGGCTTGCCGAATTTCACTTTCAACCTGATTTCCCCGGACGCGGTCTTTTCGAAATCCGCAAGTTGAAAGTGGTTTCGGAAGTTAACCCGGAAAAATTTGTTATCCGGCTCGGAGTAAAGTTTGAAACCGGTTGTTTCTTTTTGTCTGACCGAAATCGTAAGGACGGATTCGACGTCGGTGGAAGAAACTTTCAGCTTGTCCACTTCGGCGGAGCCTATGCTTCTTTCTTCTGATTCTACGATGAACGCGCCCAGCACCGTGAATTTAATGACCTTTTCCGCGTAGTCTTGCTCCTCGATGACGCGAACCGGCAACGTGCTTTCGAATACAAGATCGCGCGATTCTTTGTTATAGGAGATCCTCGTTAGCTTTCCAATTACCTGCCATGCCTTGAAAATCGGATTCCACCTCGGCCTGAATCCCCATTTTTCCCAAAATTGTGCGGCCAAATACCACTTATTGTTTCTTAGTAACAGCGCGTCTGGGGGAATTGATTCTGTGCCCAATACGGCTTTTTTCGACTTCATTTCAAGTTGGAATTCCTTTTCCGCAAGCTCTGCATTGATCGTTTTGGATGTCGCGTCGAATTTCACCGAGCCGCCGAGATTCCAAATGGCATCAAGCCCCAGATACACGCTGCCACCCGAAACTTGAACCGGTTTGGCAGCGACAGCATAAGCCTGGTTGCCGATATAAATTACCCACGCACGAGAGCCGGAGTTTTCTGAAAAATCAGTGGTTTCAGCTTTGGGCGGCCTGGATTCAATGTTAATTGCGCCGCCGTCTTGCGCGCCGACGCGAACTGGCAAAAGCGGCAAGAACAAAGCGGTTATCAGCAGCGCAAATGCGCCGCAGATTCCAAAGGAACGCTTTGCATTTCGGGTTTCGAATTCCATTCCGGGCACGATTCGCGCTTTCATTTGAAGGCCTGTACATCGGCTGCGATTTGCGCTGCTATCACCCTGGCTGCATCCGAGTCAAACTCTCGTATCCTTTTTCTTAACTCCTCGTTGTGGCAAGCCCGGAGCATTTCGGATAGGTCGTCAATGAACCTAGCTCCATTGAATCCTTCCTCCAAATGAATGCACGCCAGGCCTTCCTTGGCAAGAGGCATCGCGTTTAAAATTTGTTGCTTGTCTTTATGGTGCGAGTAGGGTATGAACACCGAGGGAAGTCCGAATTTTGCAACCTCGGCGACCGAGTTTGCGCCTGAGCGTCCCACGAAGACATCCGCGATGTGCAGCACTTCAGGAGAATCCCTAATATAATCAATCGGCATGTACGGGAACGAAAGTTTGCTGCGCCATTCGGTTGCCTCATGAATTTCTACCTTGCCTGTTTGATGCAATATTTGAACACTCGGGGTGATTCCGGAATCCCCCTGAATCCAAGGCAGGATGTAATCGAAAACCGCCCGATTAACGAAGCTCGCTCCGGTGCTGCCTCCTATCACCAAAATCGTTTTGCGTCCAGATTGTAGACCGTACTTTTCGAGTATGGCTTCCCTGTCGAGCTTGCCCGAGTAGCTTCGAATGGGCGCGCCCGTGACGTTGCAATTGGCCCGCGGTCCGAGCGCGGCGGCAGCTTCCTCGAACGCGCAGTACACAACTTTTGCTTTGGCTGCAGTTTTTCTTGTCACAAGACCAGGTATATAGTTCGGCTCGATCAAATACAGCGGAATTTTCAACCGTGTCGCCGCAATGCATGCCGGATACGCCACGTATGCTCCCGTTCCAATCAATAGGTTGGGGCGAAATTCACGAAGGTGTATTGCGGCCTGTCCAACGGCTTTTCCAGATAGCAAATTCCAGGCGAGCCTCAGGTTTTGCGCTACGGCGGAAAAGTCAATCGAACGACGGGGAGGCAATATGTCTACGGTCAACAAACGGATTCCGTAATCCCGGAGAATCTCGGCCTCTTTACGTTTGGTTCCGATCCAAACGACATCCGGGGGCGCAGGAAGAAGCGCTTGAAGCGCCTCCAAAACAGCAATTGCGGGATAGACGTGCCCGCCTGTCCCGCCTCCGGTCACCGCAATACGCACGGGCGAATTGTAACAAAGCAAATGCCTTGCTTGATTGTCATTGATTCGAGTTATTCGGAAGCGGGGAGCGAGCGCACAATCTCTCCGCATCCAACCACTATATCGCCGAGATATGCAACCGCCCACTGTCCCGGCGCCAGCAAATATTGAGGCTCCTTGAACTCGAGAACGGCTTCGCGTCGGGAGTATGAAGGCACAAATTTGACATCCTCGGACGCACCCCTCGGCGCTGTCCGGCCAGAAGAAGTTAGGTCGAGTGCCGCTCGAACCGGTTTTGCGCGGTAGCGAAGCTGCCACTCGAACTCATCTGCGCGCTCAAGTAGATCCGGCGCCGTCCAATTTAGGCTTCCAAGCTCCATAGCCGTGATGGGCCTGTAATTTCGCGGCCCGACTTTGACTGCAGCGGTTGCCGTGTCTATTTCGTAAACGAACTTGCGCTCGCCCATCCCTACGCCAAACCCTTTGCGTTGACCTATTGTGAAATTCTCAATGCCGCAATGCCTGCCGCGCACGCGGCCTGTTTCGTCAAGTATCGAACCCGGCTTGCTTTTCGGCAGCTGAATTCCATTGCGCTGGGCAATTTCCGCGAAAGACGCGCCTTTTTGCAAAAAGCATACATCCTGGCTTTCCGGGCGGGCAGCATTCCGAAATCCGATTTCGGCAGCCAAAGTGCGAACTTTATCCTTTGTTAGCCCGCCAATCGGAAATCGTATTCTTGGAAGCAACTTCGAGGGAATAACAGCAAGAAAATACGATTGATCCTTGTTGCGGTCTACTCCGCGCTTGAGTCTGTACGCGCCGGTTTCGTCACGCTCCAAGCGCGCATAATGACCGGTTGCGAGCATCTCGGTATCCACTGCTGCGGCCAGGCGATAAAACAGGTCGAACTTGATGAACCTGTTGCAATCCACGCAGGGATTGGGAGTACGACCCTCGCTGTAGCTTTTGAAAAACCTCTCTATGACTCCCGCCCTGAACTCGTTAACAAGGTTTTTGGTGATATGAGGAATCCCAAGCATGTCGCACGCGCGCCGCGCGTCGCGCGCGCTCTCCGCGGTGCAGCACTGTGTCGAGCAATCTTCAGCTTCTCCTGCAAGAAACTTGCCGGTGACTCCGAAAACGTCGTATCCTTCGCGATGCAGCAAGAGCGCAGCTACCGTCGAATCAACTCCGCCGCTCATCGCGACAGCGATTTTGGTCCCGCTCACGGGATTATTCTACCTGTGGCGGGTCAGGTTATTCTTGTTTTGCCGGGTCAAATGCTGCCAAATGAGGCTTTAAACGATCTCATCGTTTGCCGCTCCCTGGGCAAGCTGCTGGATGTCCTCTGCCTTAACTGAAAACTTGCGCCTTATCTGACCTGAAACCTCGCTGTCTGAACTTAGAAACGCACTGAACAAAATAGAGGAAGTCACATCGGGGGAACCTGATTGCACCGCCAAATCCATTGCTTTTGTCCAAAAGCGGACAAAAGGCCAGCGCAGGTCAAGTTCTTCATGAGAACCTTTGGCCGCCGCAGAAAAGGCTTTTTGAGTTGTCAGCTCCCATTCTTCCTTGGAACGGATTTTCAACCCTTCAAGGTTTGCGATCATTTCGGCGATATCGCCTTCAGTGCCGATAATGGGTATAACCGCCTTTCCGGTAACCTCTTCGATTTCGCGCAATATTTCCTTATTGTGCGGATCCGATACTATAACAAGCAACTCGTTTTCATCAACCAAAAGATAGGGCAAGGCACGCAATCTGGCGGCATCGCTTTTAGACATACATTTCAGCGCGTTGCCGTCGAATCCGGCGGTTTCCGGATTAAAAAACTCGATTCCAAGCTGGAGCGCAAGTCCCTTTGCAACAGCTTCACCGGAGCAATAACCCAGATCTACCAGCGTTTCGCCAAGGCGTTTACCGCGCTCTTTCTGGACAAGTAAAGCCTGATCCAATTGGTCCGGGGTAATCGAGCCGAGGAGAATTAAGATATCTCCAAGCTTCTTCCATGTGTACGGTTCAGACTTATCGGCATCCTTTTGACCGGCTTTGAGTGCCTGTCGCTGCGTGTAGGTTTTCAGCCTCAAATAGCACCACTTGGAATCGATACCAATGGATTCAAGATCGTCGACTAGCGGATCGGATTCTTTGATCGCGTTTGAAAGAACGGCCGAAATAATTTCTTCAGGCAATACACGGCCCGGCGTCAGAGAAAGCCGTTCGGAAAGCGCCTGCCCAATCGCGAACGCAGTACGCGATTCCGCTGTCAGAAAGATTAACGAAAGCGCGGGGCCATAATGCGCAACTGGTTGACGGAACTGTTTTGCCAAAGAATTAGTTTTGCCATGATCAATTACAGAATCTTCAATACCGTTGTTCCACCCGGGAGATGTCAACCACATCCTAATCAGATCTGAGCTAATTTCGAGATCCTCCAGAACCTTCGACAGTTCGGAAAAGCGCTCGAAGTCCATCGCAAGGAGCAAGTGCACCGTGGAAATCTCACCGGATCCCGAGCGGGTTTTTTCTTTAAACGCTTGACCCATCAGCAAAGTCGTGCGTCGGGAAAAAGAAGGTCGGCCGGAAGGAACATCTCGCGCTTTGTTTCTCGCCAAAAGGCTTTTTAGTCGAAGCTCAAGCGGACCCAAATCCTGGCAAAAGGAGCGGAGCAAATTCCCCGCCTTGGATTCGGGGCTTTGGACAATCGCAAGGAGGACGTGCTCTGGTTCTATTTCACCGTGCCCGTGCAAATCAGCCAATGAACGGGCGCGGTCCAGAACCGCCTTGGCCGAGGGGCCGAAGTAATCGAGATAATCCATCGCGCCGCCGGAAAAGTGGGATCGGCCCATTATAACACCGAGAGAAGTACGATATTAAAGCATGGTCGGCTTTCCGGTAAGCGCTTCGATCGCTATGTAATAGTCGAAATGCTCCAAATACTGGATGAATCTTTTTTGAAGTGGATGTTGCTTTGGAAGGACAGACTCCATCTCGCCGACTTCCATATCCACGCGGTGCTGCCACCGGCACATCAGCAACCAAGCAGGAACTACCGTAATGTAATCTCCCCGCAAATTTACGTAGCCCAGCTTCATGTTGATAAGCGTCAAATACGGGATGTTCGTTACCGTGGCGCTTCGATCGGTAAATGTTTGGCCGCCTGCCTGCTGGATAACCCAGCGCTTGGCCTGATTCACGGCGAATCCTGCGTCTATTATTTTTTTATCAGGTACTCCGGGACCGGGGGCAAGTTCGTCGTCCCAAAAATAGGCGAAATTCACAAGGCTTCTGTTCGAATCCAAAACAACCTGTATGTAATCGTCCAGTAACTGCACACCTCTGAAATACTTATTTGTTGTTAAAACGAACAAACCGTCGGCCTCTTCCCCGATTATGGCGGACTGCTTCACGCTCATTTCTTTCGCCTGTGCAGGCATTTCGCCGATGTACGTGCTTGTGAATTTCAAAGCGGCAAGCTTACCTTCCTCCACGGAGTAAACGTAGGATTTGTCGCCCCTTTCGTTCAGTGTCAGCACGCGTTCGATTTTTGCGGGATTGGCATCGAACTCGAAGCCGTACTTGAACACACGCAGGGTTCTCCCTCCGGAATCGCTGTAAAGCTTGCCATCCCCGTAAATCGGTGAGTAAATCTGCTTTGCAGTGCTGGTTGTCCCTTTCTTAAAGAACTTGTCGACCAGCTCCTGCTCGCCGAATCTCATTGGCCCGCGCTTAAGCCAAGTTAGCGTTGGCATATCGGTCGGCAGCTCAATCTCTACGTTTATGGCCGATGCTTCGAGAATTGACCGATCAAGACCTCCGGCTTGAGAGCCGTACAATGGACCCGATGCCAGCGAAACCGCAAATGTCAAAACCGCTCCCGCAAGAGCGGCGAGATTGTATTTCTTCATCAACTTATTTTATCACCGGATGCTTTGACCCCCATCCGCTTATACCGCTAAGCAAATTTGGGATTTGCGCCAAGGAATCAAAAGTGCTATTCTACCCGTTCGATTTTCGGCCTTGCGCCAATTCTCATCGGAAGTGGTGTGTAATGAAGCAGACGTATCAACCCAAAAAGACGAAGAGGTTAAGGAAGCACGGCTTCCGCTCCCGGTCTGCATCACCGGGCGGAAGGCGGGTATTGGCGCGCCGCCGGGCACACGGAAGGAAGAAGCTAGCGGTGTAAATGAAATCGCTTCCTTCTCTCCGGGGCGCGTATGGATTTTCGAGGGTTATGAGGCTCGGAAAGACCGTGAGAAGCGACTTTATGAGAATACATGTGCTCAAAAAGGAGGAAGGCGAACCACGGCTCGGAATCATGGTAACAAAAGGAGCTGGTTCGGCCGTGAAGAGGAACAAAATCAGAAGACGAATCCGGCAGGCGTTTGCCGAGCTGTTATCCGGAAAGCAGCTTTCCGCGGATATCGTCGTTTACGTGAACTCGGATATATCTTTTGTTGGATTTAGAGATTTAAAGATCGCGGCGGCTGATTTGGCAAAGCGAGCGGGTGTGCCCGTATCCTGAAATGGGCAAGCGACTTCTCTTATTCATGATTCGTTTTTACCAAAAAAGGATATCGCCGCTCACACCCCCGTCTTGCAGATATTCGCCCACATGCAGCGCCTACGCTCTGGAGGCAATTGAGAAATACGGAGCTATAAGGGGAAGCTGGCTTGCCGTCAAAAGGCTGCTTAGATGTCATCCTTGGCATCCCGGCGGCTATGATCCCGTTCCTTAAGGATATCGAAAACAGATGATTTTGCCCATTTCTGATTTGGCGCTGATTCTGGCCAACGGCCCTATGGGTCCGTTCCCGGAAGGTGTCACGCCGCATACCGTCACTCCGGGTATGACCGGATGGCTGGTGGACTTGTTTATCTTGATCATTGTTTCAATATCCTCCTACACCGGCAGCTGGGGGATTGCGATAATTTCCGTTGCTGTATTGGTGAAGCTCAGCCTTTTCAGGCTGACCGTCACGCAATTCACCGGAATGGCCTGGATGCAGGTGCTGGCCCCGATGCAGAAGGCGTTGAGCGAGCATTTCAAGGCCGACAAAGAAACGCTGAACAAAAAGGTGATGGCGCTTTACCAGGAGCTCAAAATCAACCCGTTGGCCGGCTGTTTGCCGCTTTTGATTCAGATGCCGATTTTGTTCGCGGTAATCCGCGCGCTATACAATCCTTCGGTTTTCGGAGATGCAAAGTTTCTGGGAATTCAGCTGATATATTCCGCGCTGCCTAAGTTTGCGCTTGGAATGAGGCAAAACGGTGGGCATGTGGATTTTAGCGATCCGGCCATATTCAACTTCACGCTGGGGACAAATGAGATTAATCTGTACTTTCCCGCTTTCGCCATCGTGTTAGGTTATATCGCCTCGTCGCTGTATTATCAGTTCATAATGAAGAAATACCAAGCGAAAATGCCAAAGGTGACCATTCCCGGAGTAGCCGCAGAGCCGCCAAAACAGATGATGAACCAGAACGCAATGACGATCATCATCGTCATATTTTCGATGATCATTCCGGCTGGGGCGATGATTTACTTCATCACCCAAAACGTTTGGTCCATTTTCGAATACACTTTCATCATGAATTCCGTCATCCCTCAAATCAAGGCTAAGGATCTGGATTCCCTATACGAAAAGCTGATAAAACCCGAACCGCGCGAACCTGCCTCCAAGTCCAAACCGCCTTCCAACGGTGAGCCATCCAGCCAATCCGATAAGCCGGACGAGGACTCAACAACCCATGATGCTAAAATAAACGGTGCGGCGCCGCCCGAAGCTTTGTATCCCAAGCCGAAGCGCAAGCGCCGCAGGCGCTGAGGGGGCCGATGGACATACTTCAACTTGAGGTTTTCAAGTGGCGCGGCGAAAGCGATGCCGAAGCGCGCAAATTGGCGCAGGATCATTTCGGCCAACTCGCGATAATTATAGACAAAATCGAACGCGACGATTACACGGAATATTTCGCCTACGCTCTCGAGCAGGTGGAGGCCTTGGCAAATCAGGTTGCTGATTATGTCATAAAGCGTATGGACAACCGCGCCAGGGTTTTTGTCAAGCCATCGAAGGATTATTCCGAATTTTTGGTTTCCATCAGAACAAAGAAAAGCGGATTGCTTGTCGGACATCATGGCGCCACATTGGATGCTCTGGAGCTTATTATATCGGTAATTTTCAACCGACAATTCGCCTTAAACAGGATCTTGACTCTCGATGTGGACGGTTATAGGGAAAGGCGCGAAGCAGCGCTGATTCGTGCGGCAAAAAGCTTAATCAGGGAAATAGAAAAAGATCACAAGCCGCGACCGCTACCTAATCTTCTTCCCAAGGAGCGAAAGGTGATTCACAAATTCCTTGCGAACCACCCTTATCTTACGTCTGTAAGCTCAGGAAAAGGCAAGGACAGGACGCTCTATATAGCTCCAAAATCGTTTTCCGGCGCGTTGGGCGTGCCGTCAGACGACAATGACGACGGGTAGTTTATAGCGCCTTAGCGATGATATGAGCGAGCAGGAATTCGCGTTTTTGGACAGCGACGTTGTGATAGCCGCGAAGAAACTTATCGGTTGCAGGCTAGTTCGAAACTTCAGGGGGCGAAAAGTTACGGTCAAAATCATTGAAACAGAGGCTTATCACCAATCTGAACCGGGCTGCCATGCATACAAAGGCCCCACAGCGCGTAACATAGTGATGTTCGGAGCGCCGGGGCTCGCATACGTCTATTTTATATACGGGATGTACCATTGCCTTAATGTAGTGGCGGAAAAGGAAGGGATCGGTGCGGCAGTCTTGATTCGAGCCGCTGAATTCGCCGATTCAAAAATGGGATCATCGTTAGCAATCAATGGAGGAAACAAGAAGCAGCATCATCTTGCCGGTCCTGGTAGGTTATGCCGCGAACTTGATATAACAAGGGCGGAAAACGGAATCAACCTTTTGGATAAAGAGAACGGCTCGTTGTGGCTGCTTCCACGAAAACCGGGCGATCGTCCCATACTCGGGTGCTCCAAGAGAATCGGTTTGTCAATGGAATCTGACTTGGAATGGCGGTTTTACGAAATCGGGAATCCCCGAATCAGCGGTCCGAAAAGATAAAACCTATCAAACCCATTCGGGCAATTTTGCCCATATATAAACAGGTAAAATAAGGCGGCGCAAGGCCAGAGGAGTTACCGATGAACCAGCGACTGAAAGAGATTGAGGATCGGCTTCCGCCGCCCATTTCGCCGGTCGGAAATTACGTTTTCGTAAAACGGACAGGCGACCTAGCATTCACGTCGGGAATTATTCCGCTGCGCGACGGAAAGCTTGTTGCAACGGGCAAATTAGGCGGCGGGCTTTCGGTGGAGCAAGGTGCTATGTGCGCGCGAATCTGCGCCGAGAATGCCTTGTCGCTGGTCTTGGAAGCGCTTGGCTGCAATCTCGAAGCTATTAGGGAAGTTGTTTCACTTCGTGCAATCGTATCAAGCACGCCGGATTTCATCGAGCACGCCAAAGTGGCGAACGGCGCAAGCGATTTTTTGGTCGAAGTATTCGGCGATTCGGGAAAGCACACGAGATCCGCATTCGGCGCGCCTTCGCTGCCGCTTGACGCACCGGTCGAGATCGAGTTTGTTTTCAGGATCGAGCAATAACCACGGACGGATTTCCGTCCGGTTTGGGGAGGTTGATGAAAATGTGGAGTTTTCGGCATTGCTTCCTGGCCGCGTTCGCGGTTGCGTATGCATTCGCATTATTCGGTTGCAATCCTGCGGATGATGAAGAGCAAGATGCTTTGACCAGAGACTCCGCTGTAGCTGGGCTGGCTTCGAAAAATTTCAATCCGGACGCGCTATTTATCGCGTACACTTACGATACGAACGGCAAACTGGAATCCTGCGGGTGTGATTCGCGCCCCCTTGGCGGATTTCCGAGGCGCGGTACTTTGATGGATTCGTATAGAAACAACTACGGCAGAAGCCTAATTGCGCTGGATGGAGGGCGGCTGTTGCCCGACAATTCGGACATCTCTAAATTCAAAGCCCAAATAATGCTCAAGATGATGAGCAAGATAGGATACTCGGCAATGCACGTCGGCCATTGCGAGCTGAATTTCGGGATCGAAGAGCTTTCGAAGTGGGCGGACGAAGCGAAATTTCCGCTTGTTAATTCGAATGTTCTATTGGCAGGCGGCGGAACAAATTTAATTCGCAAATCCGCTCTTGATTCAGTGGGGGCGCAGGACGTGTCAAATCGCATACTTGCAGAGGAATTTTACAAAAGCGTGACCGGCAAAGAGCCGAACGAAAAATTGAATTGGCTGGCAAATCCTGTCCTGATTTTGAAATCTGGAAACGTTCGAATCGGTATTGTTTCGGCGACCGACCCGTCGTATGTGGAGCGGCTGGGCTGGAAAAACCTTCGCGCGCTTCCCATGCGCGATGCACTAAAGCGGCTCGTGGCGCTAAACAAGGATTCGGCCGACCTTTGGGTAGCTATGGTGGAGGCGGGAAATGTAGAAATCGTTAATTTAATGAAGGCCTTGCCGGAGATAAAAGTCTGGCTTACAGGCAATTCGAAATCGTCGGAAGGTTCCGTCGGACACAGCAAAACCCAGGAAGGACAGTACTGGCAAAATGTTTTCCTGGACGGCAAATATCTTGGAATTTCCTCCATCGACTTACGCGAAGGCAACCTGTTTGTTTCACAGGAAGAGGTGCCGATCGAGATGAGCAACAAGCCGAGGGAGGATCTTCAGCTGATTCTGGTCAGCGAATGGCGCCCGAAAGTAGAGGAAATCTACTCTGTCCAGGCTCAGCCGATCGGCGGAAAGTTCGTCTCCGCCGAACAGTGCAGAAAATGCCATCCGGAGCAGTACGAAAAATGGAAGTCCACCGGGCATTCGGCGGCATTGGCCACGTTGGAAAGCGAAAAGAAAAACTTCAGCAAGGAATGTGTGAAGTGCCACGTCGAATACGACTCCGTAAACGACAGGCAGTATTCGCTTCAATGCACGACCTGCCATTACAGGGCATGGGAAAAGCATATCGAGGAGGCCGAATCGGGCGGCCCAGTCACAAAATTGGACGAAAAAATCGACAAAATGTCCTGTCTCAGGTGCCATAATCCGCCGGAGGGAGAAAGCATCGAAGAATGTTGCGCAAGGTATTTCGGGATGATCAAGCACTGGGACGGTCCCGTAATGCCGGACGAAGGCGCGGCTTGAGTGGTAATCTCATTTGAACATGTTGTCCCTCGGATTTGTCTAAGGCAAGTTAGGGGTACAATGGCGCGGCTTTTCGTGCCTTACAGTTCATTCGGAGGCTGACTTGTTCAGTTCGACTTGGGTCAGATTGCTTGTTTTTTTGCTGGCCATCGGCCTTGCCGCCGCGGCGGTTTCATGCAATCCGAAGCCCGACGGCAATGAAGACGGCGCCGCGCATAGGAACACGGTTCCTTCGCCTGCTGTCAAGCAGCTCAATCCCGATGGCTTGTTTATCGCCTATACCTACGAGACCAATGGAAAGATGGAAACTTGCGGATGTTCCTCCAAGCAGCTCGGCGGTTTGGCCCGGCGGGGTACGCTTATTGATCAATACAGGGATGGTTACGACCGCCATTTGCTGCTTTTGGACGGGGGAAAAATAGTTCCCGACAATTCCGAATTTTCGCGTTTCAAGTCCGACATCATACTTCGAATGATGAACAAAATGGGCTACTCGGCGATGCACATCGGATTTTACGAGTTCAACTTTGAAATGCCTGAGCTTGCAAAGTGGGCTGACAATGCGTCTTTTCCACTTATGAACTCCAACGTCCTCTATACCGGCGATTTCCCAAACCTGATTAGGGAAAAACCCCTGGCGGACATCGGCTCCACAAACATCACTGCCGAGCTGGAAGCGACGGATTTTTACAGGATGGTTACCGGCAAGGAAGCGGCCACAAAATACATGTGGAGCGCATCGCCGGTTGTTTTTGTTACGAAGGGCAATATTAGAATCGGAATTTTGTCGGCAACGGAGCCTGAATGGATAGAGGGTCTCGGCTGGAAGTATCTAACGCCTCTACCAATCCGCGATACATTCAAGCACCTATTGGCCAGGTTCCACGACAAGGCGGATCTTTGGGTTGCAATGGTGGAAGCAAACAACATAACGGTCGAACAGCTTATGAAATCCCTCCCCGAAATCAAGATTTGGCTTTCCGGCAATCCCCGTAAGGGCGAATCGATGATCACCCACAGTAAAACAGATGCGGGCCAATATTGGCAAAACATTTTCATGGAAGGCAAGTATCTTGGAATCACGTCGGTGGATAAAAAAGCAGGCGAGTTCTTTATTTCCCAGGAAGAAATAGGGATCGAAGATACAATCGCGCAGCGAAACGACCTGCAATTGATAATGGTGAACGAATACAGACCGAAATTGGAGCAGATTTTCAAGAATCAAACTCAGCCCATCGGACGCGAATTTGTTCCGGCCACAAGCTGCAACAAATGCCATCCGGAGGAGTTCGAAGCATGGCGCGCAAGCAAGCACCACGAAGCACTGCCAACATTGATCGGCAAGAAGCAAAATTGGAATCCGGATTGCGTTAGCTGCCACGTTGAATATGACTCGGTTAATGAGGCGCAACTCACATTGCAGTGCACAATGTGTCATTACAATTCCTGGGAAAAGCACATCGATGAGGCGGAGGCCGGAGGTGCGGTGACTCCGCTTGGAGAAACGATAGATAAGCAGTACTGCACCAAGTGCCACGATCCGGAAAACTCGAACAAATTCGATTCGGATTACAGACATTACTTTGAAACGATTAAGCATTGGGACGGGCCGACCGTTCCGGGAGAAGCACAAGTTACCGGTGGTTCGACCAAAGGAGAGCATTGAGATGAGTAGCGGAATTCATTACCCAAATCTTGAGATCGCCGCCAAGGATGGCTCCCGCGGTCGCGACTTCGAGCTTGCTCTGGCGGAATACAAGCTTCTTCACAAGAAGGTGATCGCCAGCGTCGCTATGCGGATGGCAGCGCCGGGTGTTTGGAGCATCCTTTTTGCGCTAATGTTCTTTACGGCTGCGCTGGGGCAGCCAAGGCCGCACATCCAGAATGTAACCGGGATAATATTTGCGCTGCTAACGCTCTGTTTCGCGGCTTTCGAGTTCTTTCTTCACAAGCACCAATCGGTCATAAACACGGCATATTTCGATTTGCGCGAGAAGCTTGGGCTTGAATCGGCGGGCGGGCCGATTCACGCGTCCACCAAATTTGCTTTTGGCATAAGCTTTGCCGGATTGATGCTGTTATACGCAATATTTTTCCTGGGCTCGCTTTATTTCGTGTTTTTTACACCGAAGCAGTCCTCACCGGCTATTTTGCAAACCAATCCCGAATTCCGCCGAGATTTCAGAAGGCAAGGCGAACGGCCCGGCGAGTTCCGAAGGGAGCCGGGCGCAACTCCGGAAAGACGTCCGGGTATGAATCCTGGCGCGATGCCGGGCGAGCCTCCGATGGGGCAGGGCGCCCCGCCGGCGGGAGGTCTACCGCCGAAGGGAGATAGGCGAAACCCTCCGCCGCGAAACGGCTCCGAAGGAAATACTCCGCCACCGGATCCAGGCGAACCGGGTATGAATCCTCCTCTTCCTCCCGATTCCGGCCCGGGCTCAAATCCGCCGCCACCTCCCGGAGGTGCGCCCGGAGGCCGTTAACTATTCCGAGTCTTGCTTTTGCGATAGCCTTTCAGCGAGGTTTGCGCAAATTGTAACGCGCTATTTCAGCGTACATTTTCAGCCTCCGCACGAAACCGGAAAGCAAACCGTGTTTCTCTTCTTTCATTAGGTGGCTGGCTCCTTCAAAAGCAACCTCAAGCATTTTCACACCCTTGCTTTTTAGGTGGTCGTTCAACGCGTGCTCGATCCCGAAACCTGCAGATTGCCAGCCTTCGAAATCGGCCATCAGGCTGCGGAGCAGCGCACGTTGCCCGCTAATCATCGGCGCGATTTTTTGTGCAAAATCGGTCGGGCCGCGCCCGCCCTTGAATATGCCGATCGTAGCCTTCGCGGTTCCGGAGGTAACAGGCTCGACAAGAGCGCGAATATGCTCGTGTTTCAAATTTAGCAAGTCAGCATCCAGAAAAGTGACCACAGGTTCGCTTGTTGCGTCGAGACCGGCTTTAAGAGCCATCGCCTTGCCGGCATTCTTCTGGGAAATGACGGTAACTCCCGCAATGGTCCGCGCGGCATCCGCCGTATCGTCCCTCGAGCCGTCGTCCACGCAAACTATCGTTGAAAAAATGCCGGATTCCGAAGCAACCTTGAGTACACTCGCGACGGTTCCCGCTTCATTGAAAGCAGGGACAATCAAACAAGCTGTACGTTGAGTAATTGATTTGTCAGCTTCAGCCACGCCGAAATTCTATCAGGCTAAAGCCTGGCAATTTCCGCCATAAGCTGGGTGCGGGCTTCGTCTAGCGTCAGATTTTTGCCGAATACCTCGCCCTTTCTGAAAAGTACGAAGCGATTCGCCCCTGCCGCGATGCCGATGTCGGCCTCTTTCGCCTCGCCCGGGCCGTTTACGACGCAGCCCATCACCGCGACTTTGATGTCCTTTTTTTGAGACAGGATTTCATCCTCAAGCTCGTCTATGAGCTTTATCAGGTCGAAACTGATCCGGCCGCAGGTAGGGCAACTTATTAGTTTAATCTGCGGGGACGCCGTTGGCAGGCCTAGCGATTGAAGAATCTCGTAGCAAACGCGGACTTCCTGAACCGAGTCCTCTGTCAGGCTAACCCGCATTGTGTCGCCAATGCCTTCGGACAACAGCAACGTCAAGCCGACAGTGCTTCGCGCCGTACCGACGACACCCGGCCCAGCCTCGGTCACGCCGATGTGAAGCGGAATGTCGGATAGTTCGCTGAACCGGCGGTATGACGCAACGGTATTCAGCGCGTCGCTTGACTTGAGTGAAACTACGATGTCTTCTACGCCAAATTCCTTTACGATGTCTATGTAATGAAAGACGCTTTGCACAAGCGCCTCCGGCTGGTCGTGCTCATACAGCTTTTTGAATTGCGGCGCGATGCTGCCCGAATTCGAGCCGATTCGAATCGGCACCCCTTCGGATACAAGTAATTTGGCGATTTCCTCCACTTTTTCTTTGGAGCGAATAGTGCCCGGATTTAGGCGGATTTTCGCCACTCCCGCTTTGATGGCCGCGATTGCCATTTCGGGATCGAAGTGGATGTCTGCAATTATCGGAACGGGGCTTTCCCGGACGATTTGGGGCAGGGCGTCCGCATCCCGTAGCTCCGGAACCGCGACGCGCACTAGCTGGCAGCCGGCATCTGACAGCCGCTTTATCTCGTTCAGAGTGGCCGGAATGTTGTGAGTGTAAGACGTCGTCATAGACTGAACGACGACCGGATTGTCCCCGCCTATGGGGACGTCGCGAACCATAACGGTTCGGGTGTGCCTTTTGGGTTTCACAAAGCTCAAACCACGAGAGGATACCACGCGCCAACTTGAGTTAATTCACGTTAACGACAAAGCAGCGCAATATCAACTTGCTTCGGAAGCACCGTTTCTAACAAGCTGCGCACCTCGTTCCAGCGCTTCCAAATTGAGCGGAATCAGCTTGTGACGGTGCTCCGGCAGCATCTTTTCAAGCACTTTTCCGAGCGTTTCCGCGCGAACCAAGTGCATGGTCTCATTGAGCCCACCAAGAGCTACCATACCCGCAAGCACTGGATGCCCAAGCTCTTTTGCAACTGCAGCCGTATCAAGGTAATAGGTTCTAATGTCGGTTCTTTTGCTTACTTCGGGGATCAACGAGCTATTTACTATTAAAACGCCTCCCGGCAGCACTTTCGGCTCGAACTTGTGAAAAGACGGAAGGTTCATCACCATAGAGGCGCTGGGTGTGTCGGTAGTAGGGCTTCCGATAGTGTCGTCGCTAATGATGACAGTGCAATTGGCTGTGCCGCCGCGCATTTCAGGCCCGTAGGACGGAATCCAAGCGACTTGGCGTCCCTCAAGCATTCCTGCGTATGCCAGGGTCATGCCCAATGTCATTATTCCCTGGCCGCCGAACCCGGCGAAAATCATTTCCTCGAACATAGGCTTATCATTCATCCTTCTTTCCCTTTTCTCCGGCAAAAACGTCCTTGTATACACCAAGCGGAAAAACCTTCACCATCTCGGCGTCTATCCACTCGTTTGCCTCAATAGGAGATTTATTCCAGTTCGTGTTGCAATTCGAAAGGATTTCGATTATTCCAAATCCTTTCTTTTCAAGTTGTGCGCGGAAAGCCTTTTTCATGAGGGCTTTGGCCTTTAGCGTATTCTTCGCGCTTGAAACCGATGCCCGAGCAGCAAACGCGACGCCTTCCAGTAGCGACAGCATCTCGACGACTCTTATCGGATGGCCGACCAGAAGCGGATCGCGGCCAAGAGGGGAGGTTGTAGTAACCATATTTTCGAGGGTGGTCGGAGCCATTTGGCCGCCGGTCATTCCGTAAATTGCGTTGTTCACGAAGATGACGGTAATCAGTTCTCCTCGGTTTGCGGCATGGATGGTTTCTGCCATTCCGATACTGGCCAAGTCGCCATCGCCTTGATATGTAAAGACAAATGCATCCGGGTGCGCGCGCTTGACGCCCGTCGCATTCGCCATCGCGCGCCCGTGTGCGCAACTAATAAAGTCGCAGTCGAAGAACCAGTAGCTGAACACGCTGCAGCCAACTGAAGCCATACCAACGGTGCGATCTTTCAGGCCGAATTCGTCAATCAATTCGGCCACAAGTCTGTGAATCGTTCCGTGTCCACAACCCGGGCAGTATGTGTATCCGCGGCTGGTGAGTGCGTCCGGACGATCGAATACTATTTGCTCGCACCTTTCTTTGGAATCAGCCAATGCTTCCATCTAAAAACCTCCTTGTCCGAGCGGTAAAACCTGCCGCTCGGTCAAATTACCGGACGATACTCCATAAAGACCCGGGATTGAGCGGATCAGCGGACAGATTATTGGCCAAAGCCACAATTTCAGCCGGAGTAAAAAGCAGCCCACCGTGCTTTCCAGCAAAGTGAATCGGTACCTTGTCGCCCACAACAAGACGCACATCTTCTACCATCTGTCCCCAATTCATCTCCAGCACCAAAATGCACTTGTAGTTAGTGCACATCTCCAAAAGCTTTCGGGCTGGAAAAGGCCAAACGCTGATTGGCCTGAAAAGGCCGACCTTCGGACCGTTTGCGGTTCTCATCCTTTTGATTGCCGTTCGAGCAACCCTGGAGCTCGTACCGTATGCCACAATCAGGATTTCGGCGTCATCCGTCATGTATTCTTCAAAGTAATTAACTTCACGCCTGATTCGATCGTATTTGGCAATCAGTTTTAGATGGAACTCCGCCATCTCTTCGGGATCCAGGTAAATCGTTGTATGGACGTTTCTGGGACGTTTGTCTTGACCGGGGCCAACAGCCCAGTCCTTTACGGGAGGATCTTTTGCCGGAATCGTCGCCAAGTCCACCGGCTCCATCATCTGACCGATTACGCCATCGGAAAGAATCAGGGCAGGGTTCCTGTACTCGTCAGCCAGGTCAAAAGCCGAATATGTCAACTGCGCCATTTCCTGGACGCTGGCCGGCGCAAGTGTAATAGTTCGATAGTCTCCGTGACCACCGCCTCTTGTTCCTTGAAAATAATCACCCTGATGCGGAGCAATGTTTCCCAAGCCCGGCCCGCAACGGACAATGTTGGCAACAACACATGGAAGTTCCGCTGTCGCGATGTAACTGATTCCTTCCTGCTTCAACGAAATGCCGGGCGAGGAGCTTGAGGTCATTGCGCGTACTCCAGCCGCCGCCGCACCGAAAACCATGTTAATCGCGGCAACCTCGCTTTCCGCCTGGATGAACGTTCCGCCGGCCTTAGGCATATGGAATGACATATATTCGGTTGCCTCATTCTGCGGAGTTATCGGGTACCCGTAATACGCCCTTGCGCCAGCCCGAATGGCTCCCAGGCACATTGCATGGTTGCCTTTCATTAATTCACGGTCGCCGCCGTTATCTGACATCGGAACCTCCAGGAAAATTCGCCATTTTCACTTGTATACCCTGATAGCAATGTCGGGACAGATGACGGCGCATAACTTGCAACCAGTACATTTTGCATCAGGGTCGATATACTGTACAGGATAAAACCCGCTCTGGTTAATTTCCGACTTGGTGTAGTGAATCAAGTCGTGTGGACATGCCGGCACGCAAAGCTGGCACCCTTTGCAGGTCTCCATAAGAACGTCAATATGAGGCATCAACAACTCCCGCGGCCGGATTTATTCGCGCCAAAACAAGTAATTCCACGTGGGCAATGCGAACGTTGGCCATTGGTGGGATCCAAGAAAATATTAACACGGCGCTCGGTATGCGGCAAACAGGTCGCCATCTGTTCCAGCTTTCACTAGATTTCAATCCACCTCAATTCAATCATAGTGTATGTAACATAATATACATTATGCGCCATATGCAGGATGTGGCCTTCCCTGTCTAAGGTGTCAATCGGGCGCGCCCGCAGCCTTGTCGTGCTATTTTTATGTCGTGAGCCGATTCCCGAAACCCGTGATGAATCCGCCTTCCGATGAGGAATTCAATGCTATTTTAGCGCGCGCATCGTATCTTGCGGGACATGATTTGCAAAGGTATCGAAGGGAACACCTTATTAGGCGGTTTACAACCGCGCTGAATCACGCTGGATTATCAAGATGGGATGAGTTTGCAACTTGGTTGTCCGCAAGTCCGAAGGCCAAAAAAGTAATACTGGGGCTGTTTCCGGTAAGATATTCGCCGGGGTTTTTTCGTGATCCAGCCGCCTTTTTTAAAGCAGAACGGATTATCGCCGAAGTGTCCAAAGAATCGTCGCGCATTTTGGTATTTAGCATCGGCTGCGGTTTCGGACACGAGGCATATTCCCTTGCGATTATTTGTAATAGGTGCTGCATGCAAAAATGTGAATGGAGCGTTATCGGTATTGACATGATCAGCGAGGCAATTGACTTTGCAAGAAGAGGGATTTACCCCAAAATTGATATCGAGGCGATTGATTGCGACACTTCCAATTCTTTCTTTACTCCTTGCGGAATGCCGACATCGCACAAATATGAAGTAATTCACGAACTGCGCAATCGCTGCTCCTTTATACAGGCCGATTTGGTGAAGCTTAATTTAAAAGTGCCTCCAAATCCTGATTCCGAAGAGGAAAATGCGATTTTCAGCTTGAAAGGAAATGTGGATTTGATTGCTTGCCGTTACGTGTTAACCTATTTAGGAAATGAGGCGGCTAGTGATTTGCTTGCAAACGCTGGGCTTTTATTGAAATCTGGAGGTTTTCTTTGGATTGGTGAAGGGGAAACTATCGTTGATGAAATTCGAGCAATGTTTGAGCCGGTTGAACCGGGATTTTTTGTACGCAAATAGCAAAGGAGCAATCGTTAGCAAAAAAGGACCGGCTATACAGACTGAATTTGGGCGCGGCCTTCCCTTTCGGGAGCATTGGGGATCGCCGGCCGCCCTTCTTTTGGGTTATTTCTGTGACTGCTTCTGTTAAAGACAGTCTTCATATTATTCACTATT
The DNA here is from genome assembly GCA_039961635.1 of bacterium. Classification (NCBI taxonomy): domain Bacteria; species bacterium. The sequence goes on along the minus strand of JABRWB010000041.1, from coordinate 73,259 downwards.
CATCCGTCAAAATCGCTGCATCCTTGACTTGCTTGACTTGTTTCTTTTTGTTTGGTCAAAATCATGCCTTAAGCAAGGATCCATTGCTGAAACCGCCTTAAAAAGCCTTTTTTATTGAATATATACTACACGTATGAAGAGTAGACAATGCGTATGATGAAATGGTAAAGTTTCAATGCCTGTCATTGAGGTGATTTTTGAGCAAAGGCAGTCAATCGGGCGCAGAAGCTGGCTCCACGGGAGTCCCTGTCCTGTCTAAAAACGAACTCGACGATTTGATAACGGCAGTCGCGCAATACTTCTGTCAATTTGACGAAGTTGACGAGGACCCCCAGCAGGCATCGCTGTTTTTGGACGACTTGCTTGCACCCAAAGATATCCGGTCGGACATAATCTCCAGGATTGTGCTTTATGGGGCCGCGGCGCTTAGAAACGATGTCAGCCTTCAAATTCAAAGTGAATCCGAAGGCGACAAACGAAGAGAAAATGCGCTGTTCATTCCGCTGTATGCAATTTCAAAGCTTATTTCGGTGGCCTTAAATGGTGACGACGAAGAATATGGAAACATAATTGCTACGTTGGGCAAGTATATAGCGCCGCAACACCTGCTTCTCGTGAACGCGATCCGGCTTAAGGATTCCGCACTGATTTCGGCCGCGATTCACAAAGTGATCGAACTTGCGGAAAACAAGGTGGAAATCCAATACTTTGTGAAGTTGCACGAAAAAATAGTAGGCGAGGAAGTTATCACTCCCCTCCTCGTCCGGAATACTCTTGAAAGCGCACTCGACCTCTGCGCCGGACTGATGAATTTAACCAAACATGCCTCCTCGTTACGCGAGCACATTCAGGATAGAATAAACGTCGCTCAAGCGGAGATTTTCAATCCCGAAGGCGTCGGGCGCGCGTTGGGATATGGCGCAGAAATAATTCAGCTGTTTGATTCGTTGAACCTTGCCGATCGTTTCATAGAGGATCTGGAACGTGCCAAAACGGCCCTTTGCAGAGTCAATGCATTGCTGGATCATTGGCACAGGGAAAACCTGATCAAATCCCGCAAAAGAAGATCCGCGCGCTGCGAAAAGGTCAGCCCGAGAAAATGAGGCCTACATCAGCCGTGTCGCGCCCGCGAAGCGGTCAAGCCTCAATCACCTTGGCCAACTCGTCCTCCAGTAAAGGAAGAATAGTGAAAATGTCGCCAACTATTCCGTAGTCAGCAATTTTGAAAATCGGCGCTTCCGGGTCGGTATTTATGGCGACTATGACTTTAGACGTTTGCATACCCGCCAAATGCTGGATAGCGCCAGATATTCCGCAAGCTATATACAGCTTCGGATTTACAGTTTTACCCGTTTGGCCAACTTGGTAACTATGAGGAATCCAGCCCGCATCAACCGTAGCCCGGCTCGCGCCCATCGCCCAACCGAAACGGCGGGCAATTCTCTTGATGGGCTCAAAACCTTCCGGTCCTTTAACTGCCCGGCCGCCGCTGATTATCACCTGTGCTTCTTTTAAGTCAACTTCACCAGCTTCTTTCGGCCTGAAAGATTTGAACACCGGATCCTTAGCATGATCTGTGACTGGTTCAAGAGGAATTACTACCGCCTTGCCGCCAATCAATTCCGCCGCGGGAAAAGTGTTTGGCCGCACGGAAAAAACTTGCATTCCGGTTCCGCGAAGCCTGCATTTCGAGACGATTTTCCCGGCGTAAAGCGGCTTAGTGGCAACGATACGCCCGTCATCCCCAAGTTCGAGCCCCGTGGCGTCATCAATTAATCCGCAGTCGAACATCGCCGCCAATCTGGCGGAAATATCGCGGCCGAAAGTAGTGAAGCCGAAGAGAACCACTTCTGGCTTTTCGGTATTGACCACCGAAGCAAGCGCGGAGGCAATTTTGGCGGACGTTATTCCGGTTCTCGGCGCATCCTCAAGAGAATAAACCTTTTCAACTCCGGCATCCCCAATGATACCCGCCAGTTCATGGGCGCCCTGCCCTGCCATAAAAGCCGTGATGTTGCCGTCAAGGGACTTAGCGGCGCTGACAAGCTCGAATCCAACCTTGCGTATTTTTCCTTCGGCAGTTATTTCCGGAACAACTAAGGACTTGGGCATGGTATTCTCCGAAATCCGCTTAAAAGCGGTCGATCTTCAAATGACTTTGGCCTCGTTTCTGAGTGCCTGGACAAGTTCTTTCACAACTTCCGAGGGCTCGCCTTTTAATATTCTGCCGGCCTGCCTGGTTGGAGGCAATGCGGCGCCCACGAATTCGATTTGCGATTCGTTCGGATCCGCAACCTCGGCCTCCAAATCCAAATCGTTGAGCGTTTTTTCATCGAATGGCTTCTTTTTCGCGCCCATTATCCCTTTCAGGCTGGGATACCTGGGTTCATTGATGCCTTTTTCGATCGTAAGCACGGCAGGCAAGGCGACTTCGACAACCTCAATGCCGTCGTCAACTTGGCGTTCGCATAAAGCAGACGAATCATTAATTTCGAGCTTTGTGACCATACTCACGTGCGGCAGACCCAGGTACTGGGCGACAAATATCGGAGTTTGGCCATAATCGTAATCGACACCCTGCTTCCCAGCGAGAATCAAATCAGGTTTTTCGCCCTCCAAAATCCTGGCCAGAATTTTGGCGGTTCCACGGGGATTTGCGCCTTCCATATGAGGCAAATTCACAAGGATTGCCCGGTCAATGCCCATGGCAAGTAGGTTGAGCAAATTCTTTCGTTCCCCTGCGCCGCCGACGGTTACGAATAGTGTTTCCGTTCCCGGAATCGCTTCGGCCTTCCGGATGGCTTCTTCGACTGCATACTCGTCATACGGATTGACTATGTATGCGATGCCCTCGCGGGATACACGACCGCCTTCTACCCGGGGTCTTGCTTCGGTATTGGGCACTTCTTTGACTAAAACTGCGATCTTCATTGGCAACTCCAGGGAAGCAAATCGTTTCCCGCCGCAAAATCTGCGGATTCTCGGCCGATTGGCCGGGAGTTTATATCAAAGCTGCTTACGGAACGTCAAGGAAGTTAAAGTGCGAGTCCAACGTAGCGAGCTAGTGAACTAAGTTACAATTTTGGATGGTATACTGGCTTGACTTAGTCCCGATTTCGGAGCGGCAATGCATCCTACGTTCGGCCTTATCCCTAAAGCGCTTTATGCGATTGTCCTCGTCGCCGGCCTGGCATGGTTCTTTTGTCAGATTTGGTTCAGGGCACGTCACCTGTTTAAGGCATCGAAACAGAACAGGTTCGACAAACCTCTTGCGCGAATCTGGGGAGTTTTGGCCTTTTACTTGGGACAAAATTCACTTTTCAAAGGCTACCGATGGGCCGGCTTAATGCACGCAGCGATTTTCTGGGGATTCTGGGTGCTGTCGATTAACACTATACAGTTCATTATGTCGGGTTTCGTCCCAAGTGCGCACCTGCCGCTTCTGGGCAAAGATCAAGCGCTCGGGATCGCTTACGTTGTTTTCAGGGACGTTTTCGAGGTTGTAGTTTTAATTGCTGTCGCGCTTGCGGGACTTAGAAGGTTGGTTACGCGACCGAAGAGGCTGACCTACAGCTTCGAGGCGCACGTGATTCTGTTTCTAATAGCGGCGCTGATGGTGACCGACTTTTTAATAAATGGGGCCGAAGCCGCGGCGGTCAATCCTCATTCCGCGAGTTTTATAGAGCAAGTTTTCGGCTCCTGGATGCTGTCGTGGCCGGTTGGAGCTTCCGCAGTTGCGGGCGTTACCGCATGGTGGGTTCACCTTTTGGCCCTGCTTTATTTTTTAAACCTGCTGCCTCAAAGCAAGCACTTCCACGTGGTAACGAGCTTGTTCAGCGTATTGTTCCGCCGGCTCGATGCTCCTGCACTTAAAAAGGTGGATTTGGAATCGGCTGCCGAAGCAGAAAAATTCGGAGCGGAAAACGTTTACGACTTCGGATGGAAGTATATTTTGGACAGCTATTCCTGTACCGAATGCGGTCGTTGCCAGGACAACTGCCCGACGTTCTTCACCGGCAAGGAACTTAATCCAAAATTGATCGAAGTTGATATCAGGGAATATCTGTTCGAGAACCAGCGAAAGTTGCTTTCCGGCGGAGTGGAAGGCGAAAACGGGATTCCGAAGCTGCTTGGCGGCATGATAAGCCATCAAAGAATTTGGGATTGCACGACCTGCCGGGCTTGCGAAGAGTTCTGCCCGCTGTTTATCGAGCATCTCGGCCCGATAATGGACATGCGCAAGCATCTTGTGATGGACAAGGCGGAGTTTCCCGACGAACTTGGCACTTTTTTCAAGAACATAGAAACCCAGGGCAATCCGTGGGGAATCGGCCAGTCGAACCGCACGAAATGGATGGAAGGATTGGATGTGCCCATCATGGCAGACAATCCCGATAAACAAGTACTTCTTTGGATCGGATGCAGCGCAAGTTTCGACGCCAGAAACCAGAAAATCGCGCGCGCGCTGGTGAAATGCCTTAAGTCCGCTGGAATAGACTTCGGATATCTCGGCGAAGAAGAAACCTGCAACGGGGATTCCGCCAGGCGCGCCGGTAACGAGTACCTGTTTCAAACTATGGCGGAACAGGTTGTGGAAACCATCGGGCAATACAAGAACCTGAAGCAGATAATTACGCCATGCCCGCATTGTTTCAACATTTTCAAGAACGAATATCCTGAATTCGGCTTGAAGCTTGATGTAAAACATCACAGCACGGTGCTAAGCAAGCTTATTGTAGAAAGAAAGCTCAAACCTGCAAAAGGCAACGGACATTTTAAGCTCGCATATCACGACAGCTGCTATCTTGGCAGGTATAACGGGGTGTACAACGCGCCGCGGGCAGTTTTGGCCGGCGTGCCGGGCATTACCGTTGTAGAAGCAGAGAGGCACCACGATAAAGGAATGTGCTGCGGCGCAGGTGGCGCGCGAATGTTTATGGAAGAAAAGCACGGCTCCAGGATCAATCACGCGCGGATTGAGCAACTTGCCAAAAATAGTCCGGACGGCGTGGCGACCGCGTGCCCATACTGCCTGACGATGCTGGGCGACGCTATCAAAGAAACGGGCAAGCAGGACCATTTGAGGATTCTGGATATCGCGGAAGTACTTGCGGATTCGATAGAGCCTGGTGCGGCCGAAGCAAGTTAAACAGCCTTGGCGGACTCGTCGCCGCGCGCGATTTCGAAAAACTGCAGCAGCCCGAGCCTGTCCAAAACTCGCATCAAGGAATCGGACGGGTTGAGAAGCCTGACCTTCAAGCCCTGCCTAAACGCGCTTCCCGAAAGTTTCACCAAGTCCAGAAGTAGCGTAAAGTTTTCATCGGCAATATGGGTGCAGTCCACAAGCAACAGATCCCTGTCCGCCCTGGAGACCCACTTTCTACGCGCCAAATCGCCAAGAAATATTGACATGTCATATTAGTTTTCGGCGCATTGGCGAGCCGCTGAAGGAAAACATTTGATTCAATCAGCTGCTAGTGCCCGGTTAGTCCTTGGGCCTCCTTTTGAGCCCTTTTTGTCTCCAGAATCTGTGCCGCTTTGCGGCAGTCGGCGCGAAGCAGCTCCTTGTATTCCAAATCCCGTTCGCCTCCGGAAGTTTCGACAGTGATCCTTCCAAAGAAAATTCCTTCTTCTTTCTTCACCATAGCGATTTTGGAAAACGGTACGCTGACTTCGTCCACTCTGTAGCCCCAGTACTTGAAATCCCTGCGCTTGAGAGTGTCAGCGTGAATTTCGAGCCTAGGCTGGAAGAACAGCGGGCCGATGTTCCAAATGACCAAAATCAACCCGAATCCAAAGCCGATAATTAGAGGAATCCAGCCGGGATCAATGACAAACGCAAGAACGATACCGATTACGGCCAGAGCCGCGGCTCCTAGCCAGATTTTAAACGCACGCCAATGATTTAGCTTGCAGGAGAATTCCATGGCGCCCCTCCGGAACCGAATCTATATTAGCATAAACAGCAAGTGTCGGCAGCATTTTGTTAGGGAGGTTCGTGCTAAACCCAAAGCCCGCCGCCAACATCCAGTACCGCCCCGGAAATGTAACTTGCTTCCGGACTTGCAAGAAAGGAAACGGCGGAAGCAATGTCTTCGGGTTCGCCCAACCTGCCAAGGGGTACCTTTGCCGCCATCTCTTCTATTACTTCCGGAGTGTAATCTTCTGTTCGGATAAAGCCGGGATTGACGCAATTTGCCCGGATGCCGTGTACCCCTTCGGTTTTGGCTATATACCTTGCAAGCATTGAGACGCCCGTCTTGGCTATGCCGTAAGCACCCACACCGGTTGTCTGGCCGGCTTTCGGCGCGCCGATATTGATAATGTGCCCTGCGCCTTGCATCCTCATTACCGGAATTGCTGCCCGGCAACAAAAAAAAGCGCTGGATAAGTTCCCGTCCATCATCAGTTTCCACTCGTCAGGTGTCATTTCCGCCACTCCCTTTATCAGAAACGGCCCGACGTTGTTCACGAGAAGGTCCAACCTGCCGAATTCGGACACCGCCGCGGAAACAACCGCCTCCGCGCCTTGCGGTGTGGTCACGTCAGCCATAATAAGTTTGTATTCTTTGGCCAGAGAACCAACTTCGCGCCTTGCTGCTGCCGCGGCAGATTCGTCGCGGCTTCCGTTTATGACCATCCGAAAGCCGTCGGCTGCAAGCCGTTTGGCGATTGCAAGGCCGATGTTTCTGGTTGAACCCGTAACAACCGCAACGGCCGACATGGCGCTCAGTCCTTCACCGTCACTTCTTGCCGTTCCTGCCAGGAAGCTGTTGGACGATTTTGTCAATCAGCCCGTACTTCTTTGCTTCCTGAGCGGACATAAAATTGTCGCGATCGGTGTCCTTGACCACCTTATCGTAAGGTTGTCCAGTTTCTTCCGAAATCATTCGGTTAAGAATCTCCTTCATCCGGACAATTTCCGCCGTTTGAATCTCGATATCCGTGCTCGTGCCGATCGCCCCACCTAGAGGTTGATGAATCAGGAACCGCGAGTTTGGCAGCGAAATCCGCTTGCCCTTTGTCCCTCCAAGCATTAGGATTGCGCCCATGCTTGCCGCCTGTCCTATGCAAACCGTCGTTATTTCACAGGAAATGGCGCGCATCGTATCGAGTATGGCCATGCCTGACGTAATGGAACCTCCTGGACTGTTTATGTACATATAAACGTCCTTTTTATCGCCGAGTGCATCCAAGTACAGCAGCTGTGCTACGACGCTGTCCGAAAGCTCGTCGTCAATCGGGCCAAAAAGGAAAACGATCCTTTCTTCCAAAAGACGCGCGTATATATCGTAAAGAAAGCTTTCACCGGAAAAGGGCTTAATCACAAAAGGCGCGGGAGCCATTCAATCCTCCTTGCACTGCCCCGAAAGGTTGGGGCGCGGGGAGTATATTGCCGGCTTGAATGAGTGTCAAGGAAGATGTGCCAACGCAACAAGGAGATTTCACAACGCAAACAAGCCGGGATCCGGATGTTATAATTTTGCCGCCGCTTTGTCGGCTCAAACTATGCTCAAACTAGCTTGCTCTTTGTTGGCCGCGCTGTTGCTTATGGTGCTGGCGGCTTGTCCCAACAAAAAAAATGCGACTTCCTTAAACGGCAACAATAAAATGGAAGCCGAACTTAGGCTTCCGTTGGACACCGACGTACCCACGTTGGATCCAGCCCACATGGTGGACGTAACCTCGTTCGCGGTCGGCTCACAAATATTCGGACGACTGGTTAGATTCGATGAAAACGTAAATTTAAAACCGGATCTGGCCGAGTCCATTCCCGTCGCTACAGATGGCGGCAAATTGATCACGTTCAAATTAAAAAAAGATATTCGTTTCCACAACGGCAGAAAATGCACCGCAGAGGACTTTGTATACAGCTTCACTAGACTTTTGGATCCTGAAACCAGCAGCGAGCGCGGTTCCCTGCTGTTCGTTGTGGAAGGCGCCAAAGAATATTTTTACAGCCGCCAATTTCCCGCAACCGCCAGTTATCTTTTGGCCGGCAAATTCGAGGACGAAGGCGAGCCCAAGAACACACTTGAACGCCTTGCCGACACAATAGATTATGTGGCGTTTTTGGAAGAGGTGGACACGACTGAGTTCAAAAAAGCAATAGAGTCCGGGATGAAAAGGGATCCAAAATCAGTTCCTCAATCCGTGATCGAGTTCCTGCAAACAAATTCCTCGAAGGTTGCGCCGCCCCAAAAAGTGTCGGGTCTGAACGCTCCTGATGCTTACACATTTGAAGTAAAGCTTGCGGAGCCTTATGGCCCCTTTGTGGACCAGATGGCCATGGTCAACTTTTCTCCAATACCCAAAGAAGCTATCGCCGAGCTCGCGGATCCTGATGATTTCGGGAGAAATCCTGTGGGAACAGGGCCGTTCCGGCTAGCCAAATGGGATGCGGACAGGCAAATTGTCCTGGAGGCGTTCGACCAGCCCGAGCGTGCCGCATCCAAGCTGTCAAAAGTAACCTATCTTATAGTTCCCGACCGCAATACTCAATTTCAGATGTATGCATCCGGTGACCTGGATACCTGCAACGTTCCGACCGGGCAATACAACCGCCTTAAAAACGATCCTCTATATTCCGAAGAACTCAAGCGCGTCGATTTGCTAGCCGTGCAGTTTTTCGTACTTAACCTAACCAAAGACCCCTGGCGCGAAGAGGTCTTTCAGAATAAAAACGCGCTAAGGCAGGCGGTAAATTATGCAATTGATCGTGACTACATCTGCGATGTGGTGCTTGAAGGCCGGTTTCGTCCGTTCGTGGGCTTGATTCCGCCCAGCATGGGGGATTGGACAAATCCCGAAACCAAACTGAGGCCGAAATATTATTTCGATCCCGGTAAGGCGATGGAGCTTTTGGCCGAGGCCGGTCACCCGCAAGGGCTGTTCTTGGACAGGGTAAATTTGACATACAATCCCCAGGGCGACAATCCGACAATCGCGCAGGAAATCCAGGGCGATCTCAAGAACATAAGCGTAAAAGTCGACCTTGTTCCGATGGAGTGGGCTACGTTCATCGACGCTATGGAAAGCAACCGTCTCGCTTTTCATCGGCTGGGTTGGGTTTACGACTTTCCAGATCCGGACAATCTCATATTTACCCTGCTTCACTCAAGCCAGCGCGGCGCGAGCGGCAACTTTGCGTGGTACCGCAACCGAGAGGTTGACAAGCTTATTGAGGAGGCGCGTACCTCGTTCGATCGGAACAAGCGCAGACAGCTCTACTGGCAGATCGAGCAGATGGTGCTGGAAGACGCTCCGTGGATTTTCTGCTTTGCCCAAACCAACAACGTATTGATCAAGCCTTGGGTGAAGGGCGTGAAGCTTTCCGGCATGGATACCGACGCAAGTCTGCCTAACGCGGATTTAACCAAAGTCTGGATTGACGAAGAGGCCCGGCAAAGCTTTCCACAAAAATCGGCCACCAGCCCGCCGGAGGTAGGCGAGAGCATTACCGCTCAAACACAAGTAGACAACGAAAGGACGTCCAGCGATGCGCAGCCAATCGGCAGCCAAAAATAGAAGCAGTCGGATGGAAACGGAGCAAAACCGTGCGCGGACTCGGGATTTGTCCGGAAAAAGGAGATTTCTTATGAAGAATCCTCTTGTGATTTGTCTGTTGAGCTTGATCTTGGGGACATTTACGATGTTCGGCTGCCCGTCGCCGAACGGAGGTGACGAGTCAAGAAAACTTTCCGGACAGACCGTTGACACCTCGGACGCGCTGCAGGAAGACGTATACCGCTTTCCGATACCCTCCAATCCGATGACGCTCGATCCAGCGCATGTGACCGACACTGTGTCCGACTCGGTTACACGAAGAATCTTTGACGGATTGGTTAGATTTGACGCCGACGGGCGCGTTTCGCCTAGCATCGCCGATAAATGGGAGGCAAGTCCGGACGGAAAGACGTGGAAGTTTTACTTGAAAGAAGGCGTTAAGTTTCACAACGGCAGAACGGTAACTTCGCAGGATTTCGTTTATTCGTTCACAAGGCTGCTCAATCCGGCAACTCAAAGCGAGCGGGCGGGACTTCTTTATCCCATCAAAGGCGCGCGCGCGTATTACTTCAGCCGCAGCTTTCCTGCACAGATAGATTTCCTCATCGCAAACCAAGGTGACAAACCGGAGTTTCATGAAACCCTTGCCAGTATTGCAGACACAATCAAATATGTTACTTTTGCCGAAGGTGCTGACCCCCGGAAATGCGAGAACTTGCTAGCCGCGGCTGTGAAGGCCAAAGCGACTTCGCTTAGCGCGGAATTGACAGCGGAATTGAACTCACTGAAGGGGAAAGCCTTGGCGCCCCCGACAGTGGCTGGCATTACTGCACCGGACGACGCCACGCTTCAAATTGAGCTCGAAGAGGGCTACGCGCCGTTTTTAATGGTGCTTGGGATGACGAACTGCTACGTTGTTCCCAAAGAGGAAGTTGAGAAATACGCGGATGATTTCGGGCAGCATCCCGTGGGCACAGGGCCGTTCATGTTTCAATCCTGGGAAGCGGACGTGAGCGTTCTGCTTGCCGCAAACCGGCTTCACTTCCGCAAACCGCCGGGTGTTGACAAGCTTTTGTTCAGGATAATCAGCGATGAAAACACCAGGTTCGAGGAATTTAAAAACGGCCAGCTGGAGCACACCGATGTGCCCAGCGGACGGATGGGCGAGGTGAAGCGCGACGATATCCTGGCGGCTAATCTGATGACCCGGCCGGCGATGGATATGTATGGATATTGCTTTAATTGTTCCAAGCCACCGTTTAAAGATAACAAGCTGCTTCGGAAAGCAATCAATCACGCAATCGACAAAGACGACATCATCGCGAATATCCTCGAAGGCAAGTTTAAGCGAATGGACAGCTACGTCCCTGAAGGTACTTTTTATTACTGGGCTGACTCGCCCGGATACAAATACGACATCGAACTTGCGAAAAAGCTGTTGGCGGAAGCGGGATACCCTGGGGGGCAAGGTCTGCCAACAATCACGCTGAACATAGACAACCAAGAATTCCGTAACAAAATTGCGGTTGCCGTACAGGAGGACTTGCGCAACATCGGAATCAACATAGAAATAAACAGGAAGGATTGGGGAACGTTTCTGGAGCAGGTTTACGCAGGCGAAACCGTCTTTTGCCAAAACACGTGGCTTGCGGATTATCCCGATCCCGACAACTGGCTGTTTACGCTGCTGGATTCTTCCCAGGCAGGCGCGCCTGGCAACATATCTAGATACAGCAATCCTGAATTCGACAAACTTGTGCGCGAGGCACAGCGCACCGTAGATCAAAACCTGCGCGCGGATCTCTACAGACGGGCGGAATCGATCGCCCTGGAAGATGCGCCCTGGGTTTTATTGTTCGTCAATTCCCCCACTATGCTCGTTCAACCTTATGTGAAGAATCTCAAGCTGACGCCGATGGACCGAGCACCGCAACTTACGAATTGCCCCATCGAGGAGGTTACGTTCGATAGAAGTTAGTACACTTGTGTTGGTTCTCTTGCCACGGCTGCGGAGTGTATAATGGAATTGCCCACTTGCGGCGCGGGAGACTGAAATGTTCGGTTTTGGCTCGCAGGAACTTCTGCTGATTCTGTTGGCGGTTCTTGTCCTTTTCGGAGGAACACAGATTCCGCGCCTGTTCAAAGGTCTCGGCCAGGGAATAAAGGAGTTCAAATCTGCAGTAAAGGATGAGCCGGCGAAACCCGATGCCGTGCAAGAAAAGCCCGCGGAACCTGTGAAGGATGATTCCGTGGGCGAAGGCGGGGATTCGAACTGAGCGTTTGCGCGAACGACCTGCTGCATACCGGGGGCATAGCGGTATACCTGGACAATGCCGCTACTAGCTTTCCAAAGCCGCAAGGGGTTTACGATGCCGTAAATGAATTTATCCGCACGAATGCCGGTTCGCCTACGCGCGGGCTCGGCGCCGGCAGCAGCGAGACAAACAAACTGCTTTCGGATACGCGCTCAAGACTGGCAAGATTTTTCGGAATTAAGGACTCCAACAGGCTGAACTTCACATACAGCGCAACGGACGGTTTGTCTACAATTCTCTTCGGTTGGCTTGGAGCAGGCGATCACGTCTTGATTACGCCGCTGGAGCATAACAGCGTTCTCAGGCCGCTTGAGGAACTGTCAAGGACGCGCTCCGTTTCGTTTGACGTATTGCCGCATGATTCCTTCGGACGCGTATATCCCGAATCGATAAAAGACTTTGTCAAACCGAACAGCAAGCTTGTCTGCTGCAATATGGTTTCAAATGTAATTGGCTCCATTCAGCCCTACCGGGAAGTGATAACCGAAGCATCGAAATTTGGAATCCCGGTGCTGCTGGATGGCTCGCAAGCGGCGGGACATCTGGAAATCGACCTCGATGAGCTGGGCGCGGCGTTTTTCGCCTGCCCGGGACACAAGGCGCTCCTAGGGATTCAGGGAACCGGGCTGATGTACATTGCTGAAGGATACAAAGTGAAGCCGCTTCGGATCGGCGGAACCGGATTCTTGAGCGAGTCAATGCGCCATCCTGAAGCCCTTCCCCAGTATTACGAGGCCGGAACGATTAATATGCCGGGCGTAAGAAGCCTTGCCGCCGGATTGGATTACATCGAGAACCGCGGTATCCCCGACTTAAAAAAACATTTGGAGTCGCTGACCGATCTACTGCTGTCAGGACTGACTTCGATAGATGGAGTCGTTGTTTACGGGCTTTCATCCGCGTTCGATGGTCATGGTGGATCGGTCAGCTTTAACTTATCCGGTATGGCGCCTTCGGAAGTTGGCAGAAGGCTTGCCGAAGACTTTCGAATTTCAAACAGGGTTGGCATTCATTGTGCGCCGCTGGCCCACGAGATGATCGGCACGAAGAATCAGGGCGGAACAGTGCGGTTCTCCGTTGGATGCTTCAATACGAAGGAAGAAATCGAATACTCTGTGAACGCCGTCACGCAGATTGCAAAATCAAGCATATAGCCTGTCGCTTTGTTACAAACGGCTAATGCCCTCCCTGCCCTTGGCAATTCTTCCACGCGCGCCGGAAGTAGTATCATCATGCCCTGTGCGGTTCCCGCACGATTACTTACGGAGGTAATAAGATGGGAGTAACACCCAGTGCCAGTTACAGTGTGACGTTGCGCGTCGAGCATGTCCGCGTCCCGGGCACGCTCGCAAAGATCCTGGAGAAGATCAGCGAAGTGGATGGCTCCATAGGCGCCATTGATATCGTCCAGGTGCAAAAGGACAAGTCCATCCGCGATTTCACCGTAGATTGCACGAGCTTTGAACACGCGAAACAGGTAATCGACGCGGTCAAATCGATGGAGGGTGTGAACGTCCGCTCTTGGAGTGATAGGACGTTTCTAATCCATCTGGGAGGCAAAATCGAAATTGCCAACCGCGTGCCGGTTAAAACGCGGGATGACCTTTCAATGGCCTATACGCCGGGGGTCGGGCGCGTGTGCATGGCAATCCACCATGACAAGGAAAAGGCGTGGGCGCTGACCATAAAGAAAAACATGATTGCCGTTGTTTCTGATGGAACCGCGGTGTTGGGACTTGGGGACATCGGCCCAGAAGCCGCGATGCCTGTGATGGAAGGAAAGGCAATGCTGTTCAAGGAGTTTGGCGGGGTAGACGCCTTTCCGATCTGCCTGGATACTAAAGACCCTGACAAGATAGTTGAAATCTGCAAGATGATTGCTCCGACGTTCGGAGGGATAAACCTTGAAGATATCAGCGCGCCGCGCTGTTTTTACATCGAGGATAGACTGAAGAAAGAAACAGACATACCGATTTTCCACGATGATCAGCACGGTACCGCCGTTGTTGTGGCCGCCGCACTTATTAACGCCCTAAAAATCACCGGGAAGAAAATCGAAGACCTGCACGTGGTGGTGGCCGGAGTGGGAGCAGCCGGCGTGGCTTGCACAAAGATGCTCATGTCCATGGGTGTAAGCCATTTCATCGGCTGCGACAGAAAGGGCATAATTTGCAAAGAACGGTCGGACTTGGGCGATAATTTCGCCAAGCAGTGGTATGCCGAAAACACCAACCAGGAGAATCGCAAAGGCACTATTCACGACGCCATGAAAGGCGCAGACCTGTTTCTTGGACTTTCCGGACCCGGAATAATCACGCTTGAAGACGTGAAGAAAATGAACAAGGATCCAATAGTTTTCGCAATGTCAAATCCGGTTCCCGAGATAATGCCGGAGGAGGCCTGGGGGCACGTAGCAATAATGGCAACCGGACGAAGCGATTATCCCAACCAGATAAACAACGTACTGTGCTTCCCCGGCATAATGCGCGGAGCACTTGACGCACGTGCGAGGGACATCAATGAAGAGATGAAGCAGGCGGCAGCACGAGCGATAGCCTCCAGCGTTACTCCGGACGAGTTGGGGCAGGATTACATTATCCCTACGGTGTTCAACCGGAATGTACCAAAGTTGGTGGCGCGGGAAGTGGCGATGGCGGCAATGCGTACCGGTGTCGCGAGGCGCGAGATCAAGCGAGACATAATGGAAATTGAAGAAGCAGAAAAGGAAGAAATTATGGGGCGACTGGAGGTTTAGCGCTGCTTTTGAACAAACCACTCTTCCAATCGAGTTTCTTTAAGCTGTGCTGGATGCAGGTCTGGTATAAACGGCTGTCATGCGCGTTCATTTGAGAAGATTTTCAATCCTGCTCGCAGCTTTGTGGTGCTCTCTCGGAGTTCCGCTGGCCGCCGCGCCGCTATCGCTTGCAGAGAACATCCGCGCAATCTGGTCGGACAAAAGCGGGGTCGATGGCGGATTCACGTTCATTGTCGTCGGCGACAACCGCAGCGGCGATGCGGTGTACCGCGAGATTCTTGAACAGGCGTTGTCATATAAGCCGCTGTTCATTCTTAACACGGGCGATTTGGTCAATCACGGCGATAGCTCCGAATTCGATGCTTATGCCAAGTTAATTGAGACGTTGAGCGTGCCCATCGTACATGTCCCCGGCAATCACGACAGAGAGCGCGGATTGGCGAACTGGAAACGGCGAGTTGGAGAGCCAAACTGGTATTTCGAGTACGGAAGCTGCCGATTCATCGGGTTGGATAACTCGACGGGAGAGTTTTCGCGGGAGGCCCTCGCGTTTGCTCATAAATACATCAATAATGAAAAAACATGTTTCGTTGCTTTTCACAAACCGCCTGCCGTGGGACGATGGAAAGTTCATTCCATGGACGGCGGGAAGGACCAAGACCAAGTGATGTCCTTGATAAGGGCAGCCGCATGCCCGATGGTGTTCCTCGGACATATACACCTCTATGATTCTATGGAAATCGACGGAACCGATTTCATCATCAGCGCCGGCGGCGGCGCGGGCCTGTATTCGAAGTACAAATTCGGAAAGCCAGAACACGGATTCGTGGTGGTAAGGGTTTCAAAAGAAGGTATCACTCACGAGTGGATTCGCGTTAAATAGACCATTGCCTAAAATCAACCATCCGGATTTGCCTCGATTGACCAAAGCATGTTCCAGTTGCCGGAACCATCATCTGCAATAGTCCTGGGGACTCCGCCCTCGTAATCGACCGACATCAGCTTGTGCTGATCGGCGTAAATAACTTCCCTGGTTGTTTCCGAAAGAGTAAAAACCGGCGTGGAATAACCGTATCCCATTGTTCGAAAGCCGCGCACGTTCGCAGAAGTGGCTATAATCTCCTTTAAAGTGAACGATTTCAAATTCAACCTGCAAAGAATGTAATTTGCGTCCGGTCCGGCGGAATCCATACCGATTACGGCTTCGTTCTCATCGCGAAACGACGTTTTTCGAAATGGAAAGCTTGATGCTTGTTCCGGCTTTTTGGAAGTGAAAAAAAAGTATTCGTCCAATTTGTAGTCTATAAGCCCGCCGGTCGAATCCCAACCCACCTTGAACAGCGGTTTAAACATGCTGCTCATTGGATCGAAGCTAGCCATTATCCTATAATATCCATCCTCCCAAAGATTTTCGACAACACCAAGCAATGTCCCTGTTGATTCCACGTAAGTAGCTATGACAAAAGTATTGACCAGCTCACCATTTTGCGCAACGTGTTCTGGAACCAAATGCGCAACCATTTTTGCGCCTGTATCGTCCAACATACTGCAAAATATAATACCGCTTTGAACAATCACCTGTTTTTCCCCCCCGACTGTGTAAAATACAAAATACACCCCGTTTTTCGCGCCCTGAAGCGGACGGATTATGTTCCTGATCGGCTCCCGAGACCCGTTCAATTCAGGCAGTTTAATTTTAAATCTGCGCGTCACCGCGGGCGCGCTGTATCCTCCAAGTTGATCCGCTGGCGCCATTTCGATGGTAACTTCTTTTTCTCCGGTTTTCCCGTCGAAAAACAGCGGGCCGTCAGAGCGACAGATAAAGAGGTTGCGGCCGCTTGGATCAGGAATCACAATCGCCCTTGCAGTGCTTCCTCTTGGGTCAGGAGGCAGTGAAAACTTCTCCCCGGAAGCGATATTGAAATCGTCCAGTCTAATTACAAAACGGCTGTAAACCGATGGATACATTTGCAACGCTAAGTTCGGACTGTTTTCCCTTCCGAATAGGCCAGCGATATTCTGCAAAAGCAATTTAACATGATCCAGAATGTCAACCGGATGCCTATCCTCCCGCAAGTAGTCGAACGCGTTTTCGTACCTGGACATGAAACTGGTGCCGCCGCTCATCGAATACGCGACATCCAACAAAATTGGCTTTTCTTGCGAAAGAGGATATGCATACATCTTTGAGCGTCCGTTTTCATAACGCGAAGCTATTACCCCGGCACCGGATCCCAAGGCAGATTTAACCTTCTTGGACAACTTCTTCAGCTGATTGTCCGACATCCTGGACAAGTTCGGAGGGGCGAACAGCATGCTGATCGCCTGGGCCAGAAGCAAAATTGCAAATCCGCCTGCTATAAGTATCAGAAATCCGCGAAGAGTGAAATTTACCGCGTTCCTGTCGACGACAAGCCTGTCGTCCATTTTGTGAAACCGGGAAGGCGGCGGAAAGCTGCCCGGAGGTTTCCCTGAATCGTTGATTGCCGGCACGTGCAGATTGTACCCGACCGGGGCTTGTATAATCCTTATTCCGCGGCAACGAAGCGGCATAAATATGGCTAAACTAAAATTCATCATAGGACCTGCAGGCAGCGGGAAAACGCACGAAATCGCGCGGGATATATTGGATATCGCGGCAAACCGTGCGGACCGGGAATCACTTATGATTTTGCTGGTTCCCGATCAAGCCACCGCGCAGTACGAGCGGCTGCTCCTTTCAAAATCGAAATCTCCCGTCATCAGCGATTTGGCCATAACCGGTTTCAAAATGCTCCCGCGTGTTCTTGGCTACGAGCCTAAACAAGAACTCGCCGATCCTAATATTAAGCGGTTGTTGCTTTTCAGGATTCTTGCCGATGAACAAATGCCCCCGTTTTTGGCGAGCACCGGTACCGCAGGTACCGGGCAAATGGATCAAATTCTGGATTTGATTTCGGAATGCAAAAGATGCGGATTTCCTTTGGAAATGCTTGCCGAGGCGGCAGATGCATCCCAAAGACCTTGGTTGCACTCCAAAATAAATTACATCAGTTATCTCGCGGCAAAATTGAATTCGGAACTGGAATCCCGCAACCTTGTTGATGACACCGCGGGATTGGAGATTTTGGCTGGTGATATTCCCAAACTTCTGTCGAAACGGACACTTCGCCTATGGATTGACGGCTTCAGTAGGTTTACGGCGGGCGAACTAAGCGTTATTCGTGCGCTTGTTCAAGGCTCCAGGCAAACGACAATTGCTCTTCTTATGAATCCGTCCGATCTATCGCCGAGCGGGAAGAATAAAGATAATCCCAGGGATCGAATTGATACATCGCCACTGGGATATCCATTGGCCACGTACTTTGCTCTGGATTCGATGGCATCGGCGTTTAAGATCGAGCGAGAATACCTTAATCTTGAGCGGAAGACATGGAGATTCGCCGAAGCACCCGAACTTAACGCGCTTGAAATCGGCATTAGACAAGGAAGGAAGTCCCCAAATAACCTGCCCAGACAGAAGCTGCCAGGCTCGCAAATCAGGGATTTCCGGCTTGTAGCCGTCCCGACATCATCTGCCGAAATCAGGTTTGTCGCCAGGGAAATTAGGCGGCTTGTTTGCTCGGGTGTAAGGTACAAAGATATTTCCGTCGTGTCCAGGTCTCTTGAGCCGTATCGAAGATTGATTTCGGATTGCTTTCCCAAATACGACATACCCTTTTTTCTGGACTGCCCGCGGCCGCTGGCCGTCAGACCTGCTCTTAGGTTGTTTTCAGATCTTCTCGATTTTGCGGTTGAACCCGACAGGCGCAGCATGTTGTCGCTTCTGCGAAATCCGCATTCCGGTGTGCCGCTCGAATCCACAGACAGACTTGAAAATCTTTTGCTTCGTTTTGCTGTGCCAAACGAAGGAATATGCGAGCATTCAGTTAAGCTTGTTGGCGAATTTGAGCCGGCGCATGAAACTCATTTGGCTGCCTTTCTGATTTCACTAGGCGAATATGGTTCTAGAATCACTCGTCCCCTAACTGCGCCTGAATTTGAATATGAGATGCAGGGAATAGTAAAAATGCTGTTCCCCGGAATCGAAGAGCGCGTGCGCGGAGATATTATTGAGCTTGAAGCTTATAACTTGGCCGTAAGGACGCTGCATGAAATAGGCGTTTTGTGCGGTGACGAAAAAATGTCAGTTAGAATGTTCAGTGAACTATTTGAAGCTGCCGTATCGGATGCAAAAGCAAAAATTCCGCCGCCCGCACTGGATGAAGTAATTGTCTCTGAAATCGAGCGCGGCCGCCAGGAATCTCCAAAACATGTTTTCCTTCTTGGACTTATTGACGAACGATTTCCACTCAAAGGCGGGGATGGCGGATTAATCACGCAAGAGGAAAAATTATATTTGCGGCAACAGGGATTTCCGCTGGAAGGAGACGGCGTCAGCAGGTTTATTATGGAAAGATATTTGTTTTACGTTGCATGCACTCGCGCTTCAAATAGCTTGACCGTGACTATTCCAATAAGGGAATCCTCTGAAGCTGTTCCTTCTCCGTTGCTTTCGATGCTTCCCGATTGGGCTGCCGGAAGAATCGAGGAAAACGACGTGCCCGAAACGCCCCGCAATTTAAGCGAAGCCGTAACACCTATTGAGTTCGCATCTTATCTTCAATCCAAAGGCATGCAGAGGGAATTACTGGTTCCTTCAAATGGCGAAGTGAGATTGGCCGAAACATTGAATTTGCAGGCTCCTCCTGCCGCGGCAAAACTTCATAAATGGGGAACCGCTCTCCGAGTCAAATACTGCAATCGGATATCGCCAACCAGATTGGAAAAGTATTCAGCTTGCCCGTTTGCTTACTTCGCCGAGGCCGACCTAAGGTTGTTTAACAGGCCCGAGGGGCGGCCGGACTCGCTATCCCTAGGCGCAATATATCACGCAATTCTGGAGAAAACCCTTACAGAATCACTTACTCGCAAGCTTTGTTGGAGGGGTGGCGACCAATCTGCATTGCTTGCACTGATGGATGAAGCCGCAACTTATGTCCTTAATGATGCATCTTGCGACTGGAGCAGGATTCCGGCATTCAAGCTTCTTCAAGATCAAATCAAACGTGATGTCAAAAAAACTTTCCTTATAATTCTTCAAACGCTGAATGCGGGCCTTTTCGACCCACTGCTTGCAGAACAATGGCTTGGTAATCAAGAAGGGGCGCTTCCACAAGTAAAAATTGAAGTGGACGATGTTCGGTTTTTGGTTTCTGGAAGGATTGATAGAATTGACTTGGAGGCCAACAGCGGATGCCTTGCAGTCGTGGATTATAAAAGCGGCCTAAAAAAAATTTCGTGGGATAAGTTGTTTCACGGCCTGGATATACAGCTTTTATTTTATGGGTATGCACTTGAAATGTTGGCCGGGAACATTGTTCAAGCAATTGGCGTAGCCGATAACCCGCCGCGGCCAAAAGTAGGCGCGTTGCTGTGGTTT
Organism: bacterium; assembly: GCA_039961635.1. NCBI lineage: Bacteria > bacterium. The sequence continues at coordinate 53,221 of JABRWB010000041.1, read as the reverse complement.
CACATTTCGCCCGATATTTATTCGCGGCCAACGTTCGAAGATGCTGGAGAAGATAAGGGAATAATGCGTAAATCGCGCGGCCTAATAAGCGAACATGCGGCAAGGTTATTGGATAAGTCTGCAACAGGCTGGTCAAAATACTATTCAATATACTTTAATAAAAATGGAGGATTCGGATATCAAAATAAAATAGACGTGATAGGGGCGGGCGACTGGAAAACTTTATTCGACTGGTTCACCGCATATTTGCGCAGAATCCTGTCCGAGATAGCGGAAGGTCGAATCGCGGTCGCGCCCGTAAAAGTGGGCAATTACTGTCTTTGCGATTATTGCAACTATGCTTCCGTGTGCAGGATGAATCCTTCACACGACATTGTGAGATTAGCTGGGAAAGCGGGCGATAAAGAATCAGTTATCTCCCTTATGAAGCGGGAATTGGAGGGAGTCCAATGAAAAATGGCCCGGTGAACTGGACAATGAGTCAGCGCAAAGCGATCGAGGCCGTCGATCGCCGGATACTTGTAAGCGCTGCTGCTGGAGCGGGAAAAACTAGCGTTCTTATTCAGCGATATTTAAAACTGCTAATTGAAGGAAACGCACCGGAGCGGATTCTGGCAATTACTTTCACCAGAAAAGCAGCGTCTCAACTCAAGATTGGCGTAATAAACAGGCTCGTTGAATCGAACGATCGCAATTTGGAGCTTTTGATCCCTAGAATCACCCAAGCGCCTGTTGGTACGATACATTCTTTTTGTTTGCAGCTTATACGGGAATTCGCAGGACCGTTGTCTCTTCCCGCGGACTTTGCAATTCTAGATGAGGATAAGTCACGCAATTTAAAAGAAATCGCTATTGGCAAGACAATCGCCGAAATGGCCAGTAGCAAAGCTGGACAAAAGCGCTATGCGCAGTTGTTGAGGTCATTCGGCACAGGCAGGGGCGATGAATGGCTGCATACTTTGGTGCTTGATTTGGCGGATTTTTTCGAAAAACTGCCCCAGCCGAGAGCCAGAAGCAAATATTGGCTTGGCCTCTACGATGAAGTAAAGTCAGCGGAAAGTTTTTGGCACACGACTTGGGGTAAGCTTTACAAAGATGCTTTAACAGCGGAAATAGAGAAAATCAGGCGCGAACTTGAATGGTTCGAAACGGAATTCAGAAAGTCGGCGATACCGGCAGCATGGCGCGAGGCAATTTACAACGATGTAAAGCTGCTGTCTGAATTTCTGTCAATGGATACGGAAAAAACCGGCGCAATGAATGACTTTCTTTCGGGCGCAAGCTGGACTCCCCGCTATCCTGCGAAGTGTAACATTTACGAGCTGGATCGAACTAAGGAGTCTTGGGTGAAATTTAGAAACAGGATAAAGTCCGATTTTAGAAAAACGTGGCTGGTTCCGGAGCTTATCATACTTTCTGAATTGAAAAAGTTTTCGTCCTCGCAGATATTGCCCGAATTAATAGATTTGGTTTACAAGTACACGGAGTGCTTTTCGAAAATCAAACTACGCTTGAAAATGCTGGATTTTTCCGACCTGGAAAGATACGCACATACTTTATTAGCCGAAACAGCGGCAAGCAACAAGCATGTGGCCGAAGTTTTGGCCGACAGATTCGATCATATTCTTATTGACGAATATCAGGACACCAGCCCTATTCAAGATGCGATTTTCGAATGCCTGTCGCAACGCGCGAAAATGTTTTTTATGGTTGGCGATGTAAAGCAAAGCATTTATCGCTTCAGGCATGCCGAGCCGGATTTATTTGTTAACCGATTGAACCTTATCCGAAAGGGCAAAGATGAATCGTCCAGTTTAATCGACCTGCCCGATAATTTCAGAAGCGTCAAACCCGTAATAGACGTGGTAAACGCTGTTTTTTCACGGATTTTTTCCGAGAATTTCGGCGGGATTGACTATTGCGATGGACACAAGCTTATAAGTGGCGCTGGAAATGAATTGAGCCAGTGCGCATCCGGATGCGTAACTCCGCACGTATCGTTGAAGCTTATTTTGTCATCGGGAACTCGCGTAGACGACAAAGAGGTTGAAAACGATGATTTTGATACGGAAAATGCGGGCGGCGACTTTGAAGAAACCGACTTATCCCGCAAAGAGCTGGAGGCATCACTTGTCGCCAGGGAAATTTTATCGTTGGTTAATTCGGTGCCTGCAATTAAAGTAATCGAAGAAAATGATGGGCAGAAAAGGCCTGTCCCGATATCGTTCAGGCACGTAGCCCTTATTTTGTCCGCACCGGTCAATTGGGTGGATACATATGCGGAGGTGTTCGGCCGTTACGGAATTCCGTTCTGGTTTTCAGCAGGAGGTAGCGCGCAACTTATGTCCGATCCATTGTCTAGGGATCTGTTAAGCATATTGCGCGTTATTGACAATCCGTTGCAGGATATTCCGCTTTCTGCGGTTTTGCTCGGTCCTTTGGTCGGCCTAACGCCTGACTACCTTCTTGCCATCAGAAGCTCAATGGAACATTGCGAGCTGCTGTTCGATGCAGTTGTGTCTTCGGTCACCAGCAAGGGTTATAATCAAGTTCTGACAGTTCTTTCAGAGGCCTTGGGCGAAAGTGCTCCATCAGAGGAGCTTATGCGATTCGCAACTGAAGAGCGATTGAAAATTGAGCGTTTCCTGGAATGGCTTACTGAAATGCGCCAAACTGCCCAGTCGGATGAGTTGTCTGAAGTGGTGCTGAAAACTATACGCGATTCTAATCTGGACAGCCTTGCCCGGCTCGGTTACGGGACAGCGGATTCAAGCTCCAGACTGGAATGGTTCGCCGGAATTTCGGAATCCATGCCGCCGGGAGGACTCGGAGATTTGATTAAAAAAGCGTCGGCGGAAGACAAAATCGAACTTCCCACATCGGCGGTCGGAGACCGAGTTCAAATCACAAGCATTCATCAAGCGAAGGGGCTTGAGTTTCCGATAGTGATCGCAGCCGGTTTGGGACATAAATTCAGATTCGATGAATCGAAAAGAGCCGTAATTTTCGATCGTGAAATTGGTTTTGGTTGCAGGTTACTTCACCCCAACCGCCACGCTACCTATCCATCTCCTCCTTACCGCATTGTCGAACGGGCGCTGCGCCACAAAATGCTTGAGGAGGAGGCTAGAAAACTTTACGTTTCCCTAACGCGCGCAAGAGAACGGCTGATAATGGTCGGTTCGGTACGCGAATCCGCCTTCAAGGTAAGCTATGCAGCGAGGAGGACCGCCAAAAACGAATGTATAAGGGAACGGGACGAAGCCTGCAACTTTATGGATTGGCTAATGCCCATTTTTATTGAGGCAAAACCTGTTTACGCGGCCCTGGAATCAATCGGCGTTCAAATTGGTGGGATTGCGCCGCAAGGCTTGGATGCGGATTTGAGCTGCGATGTGTTCCGGGAATCCGAGCTGAAGGCTGCAATCGGAAAAGAGACACTTCCCAACCTTGCTCTTAAAACCGAACTTGGCATGGATGTAACTCCGTTGAATGAAGCGGAACTGAAGATTCCCGATGCCGTGCTCTTTAAGTATCCATTTTCTTCAACGATAAGCATTCCGCGAAAGATAAGCGCATCGTCCCTATCCAAATACGACGATCCGGAAGGTTTGCGAATGATCGCCGAATCGTTCGAACCGAGGGATGCCTCGCGAAATTCACACAATCTGCGCAATGACTCGCTTCGACTCGGCTCGGCGGTTCACATTCTCATGTCCAATTTGCCATTCGGTTGTGGTGTCGGTATAAATCCGGAAGAAACTCTTGCGGAGCTCGTTTCTCTGGGCAAAATCGCCGAATCAGATGCAAGCAATATAGAAATGAATCGGATTCATTCTTTTCTGGAAACGCCGCTTGGGCGTTTTTTAAGCGGGAAAGGATTTGCAAGAACAGAATGGAGATTTTTGTTAAGGTTAAATAGAGAGGACTTCGCATCAGAACCAAGAGCATTAAGAGCCCTAACGGCACTGGCAAATCCAAACATGCCGCAATCATCCGCAATCAGCCCCTCAATTGTAATGCTTAATGACGATGATTTCGTGGTGGCTCAAGGCGCGGTGGACTTGATTTTTGAATGCGACCGACGCAGAATTTTGGTTGACTGGAAAACGGACGCGGTTGACATGGCAGAAGTAAATGGAAGAGCCGAGAATTACTTCCTCCAAATGTGGGTCTACATCAAGGCGGTTGAAGCAGGATTGGGGCCGGTGGATTCGGCCAAGTTGGTTTTTCTTACTCCCGGTGTGGCAGTCGAAGTAACCTGATTTGATGCTCGTGCGCTTATTAGGACGATTTCGCCAAGGTGTACCTGTATAATAAGTGCCCCATGCAAAAGACGTTATTGTTTCGCTTCGCATCTTGGATGCTCGTGTTTTTGATGAATTCGATCTCTCCGGCGTTGGCGGATAATCCTTACGCGCGGACGATCTCATTCAACGACGGAAGCCGCATATCCACGTTTGCGTGGTTCGACGAAAACAACGTGTTGCTGTATGCAATCAATCCAAACGGAAGCATCCTGTGGAAGCACAACATTCACGATGGCACCCGCAGCAAGGTCATTACGGCAACCCAGCTTGAAAAATTGTTTCCGAGCGGCACAAACATTTCCAATCTAAAGCTTTCGGTGTCGCCAGGACATAATTATCTTCTGTTTTACGAACCATTTTCGGATCCCGCCGTCAGGCCGTTTTTCCGCGTTATCAGCCTTAAGGACGGCGAGCCGAAACTTGTGAATTTTGAGCACATGCCGGATAATTTCTGGGTTAAGGAATTTGCCTGGGATCCGACCGACCAGTATCTTTACGTCGCAGCGGTTCCATACCTGTTTCCAAACGAGCCGACTTCGATTGCCAGACTCTCTTTGAACACGAACAGCTTTGTTGCGCTGGTGGTCAAGGACAACGCTGACCTAATTGACGAAATCGTGTACAGCTTTGAATTGGATGCCCTTATTATTGACTGCTGGAGCTTCCGTGGAGAGTATCCTGCGGATCACTACATTCTGAAATACGATTTTTACGAGAACTCTGCTTCGATTCTGGGGCTTTTTCCCTACGTTCACAGTATGTTCATAACCGATTCGGGCAAGGATATTTACTTCAGTCTGGTTTCGAGGGATACAAACAAGGACGGGGTGCTGGATTTTCTTGACGAGTCGGACATCTCCACTTTCAACCTCGAAAAAAAGGAAAATCAAGTTCTGGTCAAGCATTCGGGATACGAACTGCAACCAAGTCTGACGCCGGACCGCAAATGGCTAGGATACTTGCGGATACCCGAACGTATTGGCGAACCGCCTGAATACTCGGATTCAAAAGACCTGTGGATTATGCAGCTTGACACCCGCCGCGAAATCCTTGTGCAGGATGGATGCGCCCAGTATCTGTTCAGCCTTGATTCAAAGAAAGTGCTTGCTTTATCTGAAGACAGGCTCAGACTGGAAGTGTATTCGATACCCAGCAGGACTTGATTTTTCGAGGTCTTCGCAAATGGCAGAATTCGACATGATGGACTGGCTTTATGGAGAGGTGGTTAAGGACCATTTCCTCAACCCGCGCAACGCCCTTTATTCGGACACCGCGGACTGGGACGCATCCGCGGACGGTATCGGCACGGTCGGTTCTCCGGTATGCGGTGATATGATGCGTGTTTGGATTAAGGTTGACCGCGACTCGGGCCGCATTCGGGATCTGAGATGGAAGACCTTCGGCTGCGCAAGCGCCATCGCATCCACTTCAATGATGAGCGAAGTCGTACTTGAGGATGGCGGCATGACGTTGGAACAGGCTCGAGCACTAACGCCCAGGGACATACTTAGAAAGCTCGGCGGTTTGCCTGAGCATAAAATTCACTGCAGCGTGCTTGGAGATAAAGCGCTTAGAGCCGCAATAAATGACTATTATACTCGGATTGGAATGTCGGAAAAGGTCATCGACAAGCCTTCCGCGGTGATATGCGAATGCTTGCAGGTGACCGACAACGACATAGAAGAAGCTGTTCTGGAAGGAGTACGTGATTTCGCGGGTTTGCAAAACAGAACCAAGGCTGGTACGGCTTGCACCAAATGCCATGACTCGCTTAAAAGAATTCTCGGCGAGTATATGGCGAAATATTTTTCCGCAGATGCGGAGGATGCTGTCCAATTTTAGTAGTCAATTAAGGAGCGCCAAATGGAAGGACACTCGACCGAGTTCACTTTTTCAGATCCGGTGGATGCGATTCATTTCGCCCAGCGCCAGGAGCGAAAGGCGGAAGCCGTTTACCGCAAAATTGCCGAAAACGTAGACGATCCCGGCATCAAGGCGCTTATGCTCGAATTGGCCGAAGAAGAAGTCGGGCACTGGAACAAGCTGCAGGCCATCCTTGACCAGCATTTTCACGCGGAGTTCTAGGCTCAAACCAGCGCCGGACGGCGCGCGTTACCGCGTCGACTCGCGGGATTGACTTCCATTAGCGTTGCCCGAATCCGCTGGCGCGATTTCTTCGGCTTCGCCCTTCTTTTCGCGGTTCTGATACATGAAAAATCCGTCCACGTCCCCGCTGAAAATATATACCTTGTTGTCTGTATCAGCCGACAATGAATCGCAATAAAGAAATTCCTCGCCGGAATTAATAATCACGCCGCCGGACATTTCAAGAAGCTTTTCCTTGTCGTCGAAGGTCATTTTCTTCGATTGGGCTCCCCTGCCCTTTCGGCCTTCGATTTTGATTGTTTCACCATCTCCCGCCAGGCCTTCCATCTTACGCTTGTCATAATCAAAAAGCATGGTTTCGGCTAGGATTGTCATCGGTTCCTGTATTTCGTCAAGAAGTTCCTTCTCCGCTTCTTCCCGTTTAATAAGGCCGCCTTCGACGAGCCAGTTGCCGTCCTTTTGCCAGTATTTGACATTGCCCTTGGTTGTCATTGTTTTCTTTGCATCGTCAACCGCCAAATCGTCGCATTCAAGCCTTTTATCGCCCTGATCCACAGTCACGCGGTCCTCTCCGGTCCCCTTAAGACAGCGCACGTTGCCATTTTCGTCGTTCACAAGCATGCTTTCGCACTTGATCGTCGTCTTGCGTTTGGTTAGGGATTTGACCAAGTCCGCATCTTCCTGCGCTACCACCTTTGCCTGGTAAAGCCAGTCGTAGTTGTCCATTACCAAGACGACATCTCCAGACAACGAGTAATTGCCGGTTGCCTTTTCGTAGCTCATTTCGGAAGCTTCTATTGTCAGACCTTCCTGTACAACCTTGACTTCGCCTTCTGCCGAAAAGTCTTCAGTATCCCAATTGTAATTGAGCTTGCCACAATAAACTTTGGTTGTTTTGTTTTTCAACACTGTAATCAAACGGTTGCGCTTGGACAGAGTTTCAACGACTTTGGCCTTGCCTTCGTTGTACCGGTTGAACTGCACGAATCCTTCCGCGCTCATCCAGTTGTTTTTGTAATCCACAAAAAGCTTGTTGCAAGTGATTCGATATTCCGGATCCTCGAAAAAAACATTTCCGGAAAGCGTGGCAGTTTCGGTGTTTTGGTCAATATCCGCCTCGTCCGCCGTAATCTTGACATCGAAGTAATAAACTTCAAGGCCGCCTTCCACATGATAAAGCTTGTCGGTTGTATTGCCGGTAATCCGCCCATTGGGGATAAACATCCGGACAAATCCGCGCCGCGTGTACTTGCCCTGCTCCGGTTCTGATTCGCCGTACTCAGTGGAATCCGCGCCACTTTCTTGGGCCAACGCCCGCGTGCCAAGCGCAAACTGCAATGCGAATAAAAGTAACACCAAACAAGCAATCAATTTTGAAGCCGACAAACTGACAGACTTCATTTGTCATCCACATCCTTGCGCGGTTCGATGACAATCGCATCGCCCGGATCTCTTTTGTTACCGCTGTCGGCTGGAATGTCGTTGGATTCGCCCGATTTACCTGAGTCTCCTGATGAGTTGTCGTGCCTTGAATTCATATCGTCCTGGAGTTTGAAAAAAAGCTCCAGTGGTCCGTCTGCACTTTTTTCGCCAGATTCCTTTATTGGAGGGGGAATGAACTCGCCTCCGGTCGGAGGGGAGAGCGGCAATCGCCCCGGAACCTCTCTTGGATCTTCCAATCCGAGTTCGCGCCTCTTTTCGCTGACCGCATCTCGCCCCGAAAGTCCCGAAACTTGCGGCGGAGCCAAGGGAATGCCTTCGGGAAGAACCTCGGCATCACCGGAACGGCCAAATCCGGGTTGGCCCGGCGCCGCGCCGTCCTTTTTCCACGGTGTAATTCCTACCTCGTCGCCCGACAATCTCTGCATCCAATCAAATCCGTCCGCCGAAAACGCTTCAGCCGGGGCTTCTGGAAATAAGGGACGGCTTCCTTTGCCAAATCCCGGCAGCAGCACGTCGTCAATCCATCCGGGCAGAAATTCCCAGGGCTTGTTCTCCTCGCGCCACTTGGCCCGCTCCGCTTCGGCAATCGCGACGGCCTCTTCGTCGGATGTGTTTTTTGCACCGCGTTCCGCCAGACTGCGCTTAACTTCGTCAAATTTTTTCGTGTACTTCGGCGGGATTCTTATCGAAGCGTCGGCTTTGCCGTTTACCTCGATGTCGTCAGAATCCGAGAAAAAGATGATCTGCTCGCCCGTAAAACTTTCATCCTTCTTGTTGACGTACAGGACGTGTCCTTGACATGTGAATTTCTTTTTCTTGTCGTCAAACAGCATCTCGTCGCAAGTCGCGATTTTATCTTTTTGCCTCACGCGGACGTTTCCGGCTCCGTAAATATCCGCCGAATCAAGAAACAACACGGCTTTATCGCCGGTGACTTTGACCGCCTCAAATAACATCTTCTCGACATCCGGATTTTTAAAATCTTTTAGAACCTCGTCTTCCTTAAGCCACTCTCCGCTGCCTTGAAAAATAAAAATCTCGTCATCCAGCCACACAACCTTGCGCAATTGGCCGGTTTCGTCATCCTGGAACTTGCCGTAATAGGTGACTCCCCAGGCGCCGGCCCTGCGATCGTCTTGCATGACAACGCTTCTGCCGTACGTGCGCGCGTAGTCCGAATCCCAAAAGTATTCTATGTCGTTGGCGGTAATCAGGGTCGTACGCTTTTTCATCGAACGCAGGGCGGGAGCGTCGTTTGGCTTAATCTCCGCTGGATTGATCCTCATTTGCACGTTGCCGTAGCATTTCGCCCAGGAGTCCTTTTGATGGACTTCCACGTGATTGGCGACCAGCTCGATTTCTCCCTTCCGAAAATAAATCTGACCGGGCGGCTCGTCGCCGTAGTCGATTTCAACCGGCATTCCTGTCCGGGGATCGGTCACATTATACTGTTTGTCGGAAAACGAACTTACAGCGACAGTAACCTCGAGCTCCTTGTCGTAATAGACCTTGTCTGCCGAAATGAAGATGTTTTTGAAGTCCTGGAGCTTGAGCTGTGTTTTCGTAAGCTCGCGGTCGCTAATGAATTTTGTGTCTTTGAGTTCAATGATTTTAATCTGGCAATGACCCACGAAGAAAAGCTGGCGAAGGTTTTTATCCCCGTGCATGTAATCTGCGGAAACCAAATTTCCTTCCTTTGTACGAAGTTCGACCTGCTTCGGAAAGATGAATTGATTGGAATAGTGCCGCCAGTGGACTTCCTCGGTTGAGACGGCCATTTCATCTCTGGTTAAAAGGTGCACTCCGCCAAGAAGATGAAGATCCTGGGAAGGCTCGTCGTACACGATTTTCTCGACTTCGATATACAGGTTCGGACCCTGGCTGTCAAAAAACCGGGCGGTAGCCTTATGAAATTCATACTGGTCTTCGCGTGCGGAAACGGTCACTTTTTCACTCTCGATTTCCCAGACGATTTCCCCGCGATCGTTTATACCCGTAGCCCGGTTCTCGTTTAGCGCGATGCTGTATTTCGCCTGGCGTGGCCTGTTGACAATGGCGTTTATTTCGCGTTCAGAATTGTAGAAAATCAGATTGACGCCGCCAATAACCGCGGCAATAGTGACGATTGCCAAGACCGCCTTGGTTATTCGCGCAACGGACGCAAAAGCACGCGCGCGGCTTATATCTTGTTTTAATACCATTTTCCCCTTGCCGAAGGGTTCCTTTGCGGGCTGAAATTGCAACCGGCCCGGATCCCGGCCCGATTGTACCTCAAGGTAACGTCAGTCGGACAGCATTTCAAGACGGAATTTAAAAGGTATGAGTTCACAAATCGAAATTGCGTCCGATAAGATCCCACATCCGAAGATGCGCTTATAATTGGCTTGTGGCTGGGTTAAACGCGCCATTAGCCGAAAGGATGCGCCCTCGGACGCTCGACGAGTTCGCAGGACAGGAGCATTTAGTCGGCGAGGGCAAATTGCTGCGGAATCTGATTGTCAGCGACAATATGCCATCGCTGATACTTTGGGGGCCGCCGGGATGTGGAAAAACGTCGCTTGCCAACATAATCGCGGAAGCGACAGGAGCGCAGTTTATTAAACTATCCGCGGTTACGAGCGGCATCAAGGATGTAAAAGAGGTCGTTGATAAGGCCGGTACCCACCGATCCATGTTCGGAAAGCCAACGATCCTTTTCGTTGACGAGATTCATCGGTTCAACAAAGCCCAGCAGGACGCGTTCCTGCCCCATGTCGAAAACGGGACAATCACGCTTATCGGTGCAACAACCGAGAATCCGAGCTTCGAGGTTATCGGGCCGCTACTATCAAGATGCAAAGTATTGGTTTTGCAGCCTCTGAATGCCGATTCAATAGTTTCGATATTGCAAAACGCTCTTTCGGAAACCGAGCGCGGCCTTGGAACGCTCAAAATAGTAGTGTCCGACCAAGACCTGCATAGAATTGCGCAGGTGTCTGACGGCGATGCAAGATTTGCACTCAACACGCTCGAGCTTGCAGTCGAGATTTATTTAGCAAGACATCCGGAAGCTAAAGATTACGAACCGGCCACCGTGGAGCTTACGGAGGAACTTCTGAAGGAAGCGCTGCAGGAAAAGGCCGTGCGCTACGACAAGGAGGGCGAGGAGCATTTTGACCAGATAAGTGCTCTGCACAAGGCGGTTCGGGGAAGCGATCCTGACGGTGCGCTTTACTGGCTGATGCGTATGCTTGCGGGAGGCGAAGACCCGAAATACCTTGTACGAAGGATGATTCGGATGGCGGCGGAGGATATCGGATTGGCCGATCCAAATGCACTCGTGCTTGCCGTCGCGGTGAAAGACGCCGTCGAGTTCGTGGGGCTGCCGGAGTGCGACGTTCACCTTGCAGAGCTGGCCATATACTTGGCATGCGCCCCGAAGTCAAACAAGGCGTACCTCGCGGTTGGTACGGCCCGCCGGCTAATCGAGGACACCGGCAGCCTGCCGGTTCCTTTGCACATCCGCAATGCGCCGACAAGACTGATGAAAGAGCTGGGATACGGAAAGGATTACGACTACCAGCACGATCACCCGGGAGCCTTCAGCCCGCAGAAGTACTTGCCGGATGAAATAGATGGAAGTGTGTTATATAGGCCGTCTTCCCGCGGTTATGAGGCGAAGCTGGCCGAAAAGCTTAAGAAGTTGTGGCCGGAAAGATATTCTGGCGACTCCCGGGATTAGGGATACCTGGGGCTGGTAAAATCGATTCGTGGAAACTTCGAATACTCAACCTACTGATTCGGCTTCAGCTCTTTTTGATGCCGCATTCATGTCCCAGCTTGAGCAACTGCAGATAATCGCCAAAAAGATGTTTCGAGGCAAGCTCCGAGGGGAAAAACGCAGCCGAAAGCTCGGACAGAGTGTTGAATTCCACGATTTCAGGCAATACATGCCGGGCGACGATATCAGGCGAATCGATTGGAACCTCTATGGTCGGATAGAACGCTATTTCGTAAAGTTGTTCGTCGAAGAGGAGGATTTGACGCTGTACCTTCTCGTGGATTCCTCGAAATCGATGTCGTTCGGCACGCCGCCCAAGTTCGATTACGCACGAAGGCTCGCCGCGGCGTTGGCATATATCTCGCTTTCAAACCTGGAAAGGGTATCGGTAGCCGTTTTCGATACCGACCTTGGTGTGATTCAAAGACCGACACGCGGGCGCAGCAAATTCGTCCACCTGTTCAAAATACTCGAGGCGCAAAAGGCTGACGGGAAAACGTCGCTTGTTCAGGCGGTAGCCGAGTTCCTTGCACTTAAACAAGCGCCGGGCGTTGTCGCGATTATTTCCGACTTTCTGTTTCCTTTTCCCGCTCGTGCGCTTTCCGGGCTTGTCGGCAGAGGAAACCAGGTGGCGCTTATCCAAGTGCTTCTTCCAGAAGAAATAAAGCCGGAATTGTCCGGCGATTTGGAGCTGCTGGATTCCGAATCTGGCGAACGAGTGGAAGTTAGCATGGGAAGTTCAGTATTCAAGATGTATGTCGAAAGGCTGGCGGAACTTCAATCCGAGCTTTCCCGATGGGCAGCACGTACATCAAGCGATTATGTATTAATTCCTTCAGGACGTGACCTAACCAAGGCGGTTCTGGGCGATTTGAGAAACCGAGTAATTCGGTAATGCTTGGTATACTTCATCCGTGCGCATTTTTGATTCGCGCGAATGCATGTTCCAGCTTGGATTCGATATAGCTTCCAGAATTGCGCGGCCGCTCAATTTCTGGCTAATCGGGCCGCTGGGTGCCGGAAAAACGGTGTTTGCAAAGGGCCTGCTGAAAGGAATCGGGGCGTCCGAACAAGCAACGTCTCCTTCATATTTGGTTGCTAAAGAATACATCGACGGCAGAATCCGCGCCGTTCATTTGGATCTTTTCAGAATGTCCGGAATCGAGAAAATGAGGGAGCTTGGTCTTCTGGAATATTTTGACGACTCCTGGCTGGTGATCTGCGAATGGGCGGACCGGCTGGAAAACCACGCGGAATACGGAGGTTTAATAGTTCGATTCGAGTATGCCAATAGCGACAAACGTACCGTTGAATTTGAGATAGTTCAAAATGCTACGTCCAGTGAAATAAGCGCTGAACTTGGAGAATTGATTCTTGGTTAAGCTGTTAGCAATTGATACGAGCGGCCCGACGTGTATTTTGGCCGTTCATTTGGACGGGGAAGAGGCAGAGGTCAAAATTGAATTTGACAAGTCAAAAAACGAGGCTTTAAAGCAATCCGTCGCCGGTTTACTGTCGGATTTCGGACTGCGCCCGGATATGCTTACCCATATAGCCGTAGGCGTAGGGCCGGGAAAGTTTATTCGGCTGAGAACCGGTATTTCATTTGCGAACGGGCTTGCATCATCAATCGGCGTACCGATTGTCCAGGTGGACTCTCTTGCGGTTCTTGGATATTCTTGTATAGCGGATCCGAAAAAAATCGCCGCCGTTCGCGAAGGAGGAAAAGGCAAAGTATTTTTCGCCGTTGGCCTTAAGGATTCAGAAGATCCACTATTCGATCCGCGCACGCCTTGGAAATACGGCCCTTCTGAAACCACTTTTGACAAATTGTGTGATTCCGCGATGGCTTACGCCGAGCTGATTGCACTCGATGACGATGCACAAGCAGGCTTTCAACAAAGAATACTGGTTCCCGGCACCCACTTTGCCCACGTTCACAGTGACGCCAAAGTGCAGGCGTTTTTAAGGCTGGCTATCGAAGGAGTAAGGCGCAACAGGTTTTGCGCGATCGCTGTGCCCCGATACGGCGATCCGATTTGGAAATGACGGCGACCGGAATTTTCTTACGATTCGGTTATGGCGTAGTCTTCCGTCAACGTGAATGTTGGACCGTCGAAGGAGGGTGTTGCCACCACGGTGAAACCCTGACCTCCGTTTGTGAGGGAAATCTCAATCGTGTATCCGAACATTTCTACGGAATTAGCGGAGAAGCGTGCATCTAGAAAACCATTCGTTTGAAGCGTTATGAAATCCCCGTAAATCCAGTTTTTGGGATAAAAGGCTTCCTCCGCCGACGAAATGTTGCGTAGCGTACTGATAACCGACTTGATTTGCGCTTGTTGTCTAGATGCAAGCATTATCGGCACCGCGGTTGCCGCGATAATCGCGATTATCGCCACTACAATCATCAGCTCGATAAGCGTAAATCCGCTCGAACGGGAATTAATCATGGATGGCTCCTGAAATAGCGCCTGCCCATAAGCAAGCAAGCCGATTAATAATACCCGTGAATTTATGCGTCAGCAAGCATAAATTTTACAACTGCATCAACTTATTCGAATTGGAAGAAAGATTGCGAATTGCATCTAATTAGGCCAAGTCCTTGTAATGCCGGGAAAGCCTCGTATAATCGAATTTCCATCTCCTTAGTAGGCGGTAACATCGGGATGAACCAAAACATTTCGGAACGTGCGGCAAAAACAAATTTCGGCGACAGGTTGCTCCGGTCGGTTATGCAAAAAAAATCCGTTCTTGTAATCGGGCTGGATCCGCGCCCTGAAGACTTGCCTTCTCCATTGCTGTCCGAAATTCGTAGTGGATTCAGCCCCGATTCCCTGGGACCGGGAAGGGAAGACAAAAGTCTTGCCCGCGCCGTTTACACGGGCGTAAGAAAGTTCTGCATCGAAATTATCGACTCTACGGCCGACTTTGCATGCGCCGTGAAACCGCAGATTGCTTTTTTTGAACAGCTTGGCCCGGCCGGATACAGAATTTTGGGTGACATACTTGCGCGAGCGCGCAACAGGGAACTGATCGTGATTATGGACGTCAAGCGGGGGGACATAGGAACTACAAGCGACGCCTATGCCCGCGCTTGGCTTGCATCGGTAACGCCTGCTGGAGTGCCAAACACCCTCGAATGCGATGCGGTTACCCTGGCGCCTTATTTGGGATGGGACACAGTCGCTTCGTTCGCCCCTTATTTTGAAAACGGTAAGGGTGCGTTCGTTCTTTGCAGAACGAGCAATAAAAGTGCCGTAGAATTTCAGGATTTGAAATCCGGAAACGAGCGAATATGGGAGAAAACCGCGCAGTTGATTGCAAAATGGGGCTCGGACAAAACCGGGGAGTCAGGTTTTTCTTCGATTGGAGCGGTCACTGGCGCCACTTACCCGGAAGAAGGCCGCCGGATTAGGGAAATTCTGCCGAACGCCTGGTTTCTGGTGCCCGGTATTGGCGCGCAAGGTGGAAAGCCGGAAGACGCCAGGTGCTTTACAAGAGCGGACGGAACCGGAGCAATTTTCAACGCCAGCAGGGGCGTGATATACGCATATAAGTCCAGAGAATACGAGCGATTTGGCGAAAAGGGATTTGCCGATGCCGCCAGAGCAGCCGCCGAAAACCTCCGAACCGTACTTTGGGAAAATTGCGGTATATTGTGATTTGGTGGTTCGAATTACAGCCGGCGGCCGATTTGATCTACCTTTGCGGTTTATGGCTCTTGGCGTAGGGTTCACATTCGCATTCATGAGAACTTATGCACTAGCTTCACAAAATCTCCATTTCACAAGCTCCTTTAGTACAATCGCCAGATGAGAGGCCTGACGCGGAATCATTTCCGCCGATCGCCTTGACCGTCTCACGGAGGCCTGAAATGAAGAAAGTGCACCTGTTTACGCCCGGCCCAACAATGGTGCCGGGAGATGTCGCTCTCGCCGGTGCGAAGGATATGATTCACCATCGCACGGATGAATTCAAGGTTATTTACGACAAAGTCGCAGCGGCATTGAAGAAGATTTTTGTTACAGAAAACCCCGTGCTTGTTCTTATGTCCACCGGAACCGGCGCGATGGAGGCTGCTGTTTCCAACCTAATCGGTCCTGGCGAAAAGATGATCACCTTCAACGGAGGCAAGTTTGGGGAGCGCTGGGGGAAGATCGGCAAGGCATACGATTGCGTTGTTCACGAAGTCAAGTATGGCTGGGACGATTGCAGTTCGATTGACAAGCTCGAAAAAGCCATCTCGGAGTGCCCGGACGCAGTTGCGATTTTTACCCAATTGAACGAAACGGCCAGCGGAATAAGGAATCCAATCAGAGAAATGGCGGAAGTTGCCCATAACGCCGGAATGATGATTGTCGTGGACGGAATTTCCGGCCTGACCGCGATGGAATGCCCGATGGACGCTTGGGGGTTGGACGTTTTGCTTTCGGGCAGCCAGAAGGGTTTCATGCTTCCACCCGGGCTCGCTTTCATTTCCCTCAATCCCAAGGCTACCGAAAAGGTCAACAACACAAAACGTCGTGCCTTTTACTTCAACCTGCAAGCGGCCATTAAAAACGATGCCGATCACACCCATCCGTGGACAAGCAATGTCAGCCTTTACCAGCAACTTGCAGTCGCTCTGGACATGATATTGGAGGAAGGTCTGGAGAACGTGATACACCGCTGCCACATCCAAGGCGAAGCCGTGCGAAGCGCTGCCAAATCCTTGGGGTTCGAGATCCTGAACGCCAAGAGCCCAGGCGACGTTTTGACTCCTATATTGCTCCCTGAATCCGTCCCCGCTTCAAAGGTTGCTAAGTATGTCCGCGGCAACTGGGGAGTTTACTTCGCCGCAGGCCAGGATGAATACAAGGACAAAATCCTTCGAATCGGCCACCTCGGATATCAAGACCATTTCGATACGATTATGGCCGTCGCGGCATTCGAAATGGCCATGAAGAAATTCGGCGTCGATATCGAATTGGGAAAGGGAGTCAAAGTAGCCGAAGAAATACTTCTTGAGGATCTAATCGGAAGCGCGGCCAAGGCCGCAGCCGGATAGCTAGTTCGTTTCCCATTCGCCGCGCATCGCGCGAACATACAAAGGAGGCAAGCAGATGGCGAAAGTTTTAATATGCGATTCGATGTCCAAAGGACCGCTTGAGGAGATCAAAGCGTGCCCATACCTTGAGGTTGTTTACAATCCGGAAATCACTCCCGAGCAGTTGCTTACTGCGGTGAAAGGAATGGACGCTATTGTCGTCCGGTCGCGCACAAAGGTGACTGCTGCCGTCATTGATGCTTCCGACTCGCTAAAGCTAATCGTGCGCGGTGGCGTCGGGGTAGACAATATTGACTGCAACGCTGCTGAAGCGAAGGGCATCGAAGTGAAAAATACGCCGGCCGCATCCAGCGTATCGGTCGCCGAGCTTGCGATCGCCTGCATGTTCGCCCTGGCGCGAAAAATAGTTCCCGCCGTTAATTCTATGAAGGCGCATCAATGGGAAAAAAAGGCATTTGCCGGTGTTGAGCTCTGGCAAAAAACTCTAGGATTGATCGGCGTAGGCAGGATTGGAATTGAAACGGCACGGCGAGCAATAGGCCTGGGGATGAAGGTGATAGGCTTCGATCCCTACGTGGACGTAACAGGCATTTCCGACGTGCCAATCGAAGCGGCCGCCCTTGACGATTTGTTGTCCCGGTCTGACTATATTTCAATTCACACACCACACACCGAGGAAACCCACAATTTGATTAATGCCGATAAACTTGCCCTAGTCAAGCCAACAGCGTTTCTTATCAACTGCGCGAGAGGCGGAATCGTTGATGAAAAGGCGCTAGCGGAAGCGCTGCGCCAAGGCAAGATTGCAGGAGCTGCGCTGGATGTTTTCGGCAGCGAACCGCCAACGGAGTTTCCCTTCGACGGATTGGACAATGTTGTTTTGACTCCCCACATCGGAGCCCAAACCGCCGAAGGGCAAGGCCGGGTCGGAAACGAAGTTGCGTCTATACTCCGAGAGTACTTTGCTTCCGAAAAGTCAGCCTCGGTTTAACGCCGCTCGCTTACGCAAAATCCGCGCAAGCACCTTAAACATTGATATTCCGGGGGCGCGCCCCGTTCCTGAGGTATGCCAATGGCAAAAATAGAACCTTTTCGAGCAACCAGATTTTCCACCGAATTGGTTGGTAATCTCTCCGATGTAGTCGCACTGCCCTACGACAAAATAACTCCAGCGATGCAGGATGCTTACTACGCCAAAAGTGAATTTAACATTTGCCGGATAAGCAAGGGAATACCACAAACTGGCGACTCGGAAGGAAACGATGTCTATTCGCGTGCCGCGGAAACTTGGAAGAGATGGCTTGAATCAGGCGTTTTGCGCGAAGACGATCGACCTGCGCTTTACGTCTACCACCAAATATTTCAAGTTGGCGGAACTGAATTCACGAGGCGCGGCTTGTGCTGCATGGTGGAGCTTCAGGATTACGGAACCGGAGGCGTAAAGCCGCATGAAAGAACGCTCGACGCGCCCAAACAAGATAGATTCAAGTTGTTGATGGCGCTAGACGCTCATCTCGGGCAAATTTTTCAGCTTTACCCGGATCCCGACAACGAGGTCGCTTCCTTGTTGGCTGAAGCCTGCATAAGTGAACCGGAAATGGAAGCAACAATCGAGGAAGACGGCCAGGTGGTTCATCGGGTTTGGGCGATTACGCACCCGGATACTATTAGTACGATCCAAAACCTGCTCTTGGGAAAACAGCTTTTTATAGCCGATGGCCACCACAGGTACGAAACGGCTTTGAATTACCGCAACGCAAGAATGGCCGAATACATAGGAGGCCCTGACGGGCATAATCCGCGGTTCGCAATGATGACGCTGGTTGGAATGAGCGATCCCGGACTTGTGGTTTTGCCGACCCACAGAGTGCTATTTAACTTGGCGCATTTCAACCCAGGTGATTTCATAAGCCAGATTCGGCAATACTTCGCGATAGCCGAAATGCGCAGCCTGGATGAATTGGCGGCCGAGATGAAATCCCGCTCCGATAAGCTGGGCCGCAATGCATTTGGATTTTATATGGGCGGGCGCTTTTATCTGTGCGAGCTTTCGGACCATGATATTATGCGCCGCCTCGCGCCCGAAAGGAGCGAGGCATGGCGGTCGCTGGACGTTGCCGTGCTCCACGAAGTGGTATTGGAACATTTGCTTGGCATATCGAAGGAAGCCCAAGCTGCGAAAACCAATATCAGCTACGATAGATCGGCAATTTCGGCGCTTGCAAAGGTCAATTCCGGTACGCACCAGCTGGCGGTTTTGATGAATCCGACAAAGCTGAGTCAGATTCGAGAAGTCGCTGGCAACGGGGAAGTGATGCCCCAAAAGAGCACGGATTTTTATCCGAAGCTCATAACGGGTTTGCTTGCCTGTAAGGTGAATTTGGGAGCCAAAAGGCAAGCTGCCGCGTCGTAAACTTCGTATTCGATGCGGCCGCTTCATCCCACGAGAGCTTTGGAGGAATGGAATGAAGTTCGCATCGAGAATGTCAAAGCTGGGAACCGAGACGGCTTTTGTTACTCTTGCAAAGGCGAAGGAGCTCGAAGCCCAGGGAAAAAGCATTGTCCATCTGGAAATCGGAGAACCTGATTTCGCAACTCCGCGCAACATAATCGATAAGGCTCATTGGGCCTTGGAAAACGGTTACACGCACTATACTCCCTCAGCGGGATTAAGAGAAATGCGTGAAAAGTACGCGGAATATGTTTCGAACCGCTACGGAGTGCAGTTATCGGGCAAAAACGTTGTAATTATGCCGGGGGCGAAACCCGTCGTATTTCTTACCGCGCTTGCGCTCGTGGACGAGGGTGACGAAGTGATCTACCCGAACCCCGGTTACCCGGCGTATGAAAGCGTTTCTACGTTCCTTGGAGCGAAGTCTATTCCGATCATTCTAAGGGAAAAAAACGAATTCAGATTCGACATTGACGAGCTCAAGTCGCTGATAACCCCGAAAACGAAGCTGGTTTTCATCAATTCGCCCCAGAATCCTACCGGCGGAATGCTGGCCAAAGAAGATATCATTGCTATTTCCGAGTTGGCCGAAAAGCACGACTTTTACATTCTGTCCGACGAGATTTACAGCAGGATCGTTTACGAAGGCGAGCACTTCAGCATAATGAATACCGATAATCCGCTCAAGCGCGTGATCTTGCTTGATGGCCACAGCAAGACATATGCAATGACTGGTTGGAGGCTAGGATACGCCGTCTGCAACGAGGAGCTTGCCGCCAAGTTGGAGCGACTGATGACGAATGCGGCATCGTGCACCGCTGCATTTACGCAAATCGCCGGTGCGGAAGCGCTTCATGGAGATCAAACAGCGGTGGAAGATATGGTACGCGAATTCAAAGAGCGCCGGGATTTGATAGTAGACGGACTTAACGCTATTGAAGGGGTTTCTTGTCTGATGCCGAAGGGCGCTTTTTACGTGTTCCCCAACTTTTCTAGCTTCGGAAGGTCTGGGCGGGATATTGCAGACCATCTACTTTACAATGCGGGCGTTTCCTGTTTGGCTGGAACCGCCTTCGGTGAACACGGAGAAGGGTTCCTGCGGTTCTCCTACGCCAACAGCAAGGAAAACATCAAGGAGGCCCTCAGGCGTATAGCTGAGGCGATGCCGCTGCTCGAAAAGCATTCAAGCGCCACTTAGACTGCGCTATACTGTATTTTTGCTTTGGAGGTAATGATGAATTTCAGACGCATTTCAATCGCTTTTGCGGCGCTGTTGTTGTTGGCGGCATATTTGGTTTCCTGCTCGGAGCCGCCGCCCGGTGAAATAACCGGCAGTGTCCGCAAGGATGGCAACCCATATGGCGCCACTCTGGTGGCGGTCAATGACAAAGGCGAGGAAGTCAGCCAAGGCCAGGCAGTCGACGGCGTGTACACGATTACTGGGCTACCCCCGGGGCATTACACCGTTAAATGTATGGATTTTCAAGGCAACTTGCTTGGGGAACAGGAAGTGGATGTAGAGCCTGATGGATCCCACCCCCTGCATTTTGAGCTGTAGCGGCCCGGTTTAAAGAAACTCGTCGAAAGGCACTACCGCCAAAATATTGCTGACGCGCCTTGAAGCGCCGTCTTTGGGCTCGTTTACAACTTTGCCGTCTACGAACATGGTGGACGACCCGCCGCCATCAAAGCCCATCAAGTCGGATAGTGGATACAGGCCAATCATCGCATAGGCCAGCTCCGTCCAGGTGGCGCCGATACTGTAATCCTTCGAACCAGAGTCAACCACGACGATGAGTATTTTCCCGCTGACGGTTTTTCCTACGGCGGTTCTTGCAGTAGGGTAATTGAACGACGCTTTGAATCCTTCTTTTGCTGGATCCAAAACCAGCCTACCTTCTTTTACAAGCATCGGGCCCCCGCCCAGTAGGTATGGAAAGGAATCCCACTCCTTTGGCAGGTTCGTTCGCACAATTACTTCCTCGCCAAGCATCACTTTGTCCAGCCAAGTAAGGCCCTTTAGTATGGACGAATGGAAGGAAAGCACCATGCCATCGCTTGGAATTCTTGTGTTGTTCCTGTTTACTTCCTGAATTAGATACCTCTCCGGTTCGAGAACCGCAAAGGGGTAGTAGGTTGAAGTGGGACTGATGCGCCTGCAGAGAACTTCCACGCCCCATTCGTTCGTTTTTGTTGATGGTCCGAACTCCGGATAGAATACAATTAAATCGCCTTCCTTTCTCGGGCGGTTGATGCCGTGAATTGGCACCGACTTGTCCACATCCGGAAAGTAAAGCTCGGCGCTAACCCTGAAAGTGCCAAAACTCGCGAAGCCCTTTTCGTCAATTCCCAGTACGGCCCGGTTAAGCCATTGGTTGTATAAAAGTCGGTGTTTAACACCGATTAACCCAACCGGTAAATTGGTTTTGGTGTCAAAGAATCCGCCGTTGATGGCAGCCACCGCCCCTGCTCTCTTGGCGATCGAGCCAACTTCTTCCAAGGAACCTATTCGGTTATTTGCTATAACCGGCTTAAGGCTATACGAACTGAGCGGATCAACCTCGACGACGAAAATGTGCGCCGGCCCACGCTCGAAAATCATCCTGTAATGTACAAATTCAACGCCGTCGGCGATATTGCGGCGCCATGTCTTGTCCAGTTCCCAAGCTGAAGCAATCTTTGACGGCAGACAAAAAAACAGCGCGGCCGCCCACCAGAAAGCGGTGGCGGCAAACATAAATAAACGTATCGGCCCCGAAAACACAACGGGATGATAAGCGAGCTCCTCGTGATAGTCAAACCGATATCAATAAAAAGGTACCGATTTACCGATAACTGTTGACAAGTTGAGAAAACACCACTAGCATTTTTATGGCTCTGTGTTTCCCCGATTCGGAGGTTAATAGTGGTAAAGGAATTCGAACCAGGGCATGCTGACGAGTCCAATGAGGCTCGTCGCAAGGCTGTCGAATGGCTTCTTGGGAGCTCTTTCCTCGGCCTTGCATTCATCATTTGCTTCCCCTTACTCAACATCCTTATTCCACCCAAACGAACGTCGGAGAAAAACGAACTGATCGAGGTGGGCCCCGAGGGGTCGGTGGGCGACGGTTCTCCCAAAACTGTAATGGGATCTGATGGCGTCCCGATTATCGTATTCCTTGCCGATGGAGCGTTAAAAGCACTAGAAAAAAAATGTCCTCACCTTGGCTGCATGGTCGACGTTGCAAGCAATGAACTTGATTGTCCCTGCCACGGCGCACGGTTCACGTTCGACGGCAAGTTGATCGCCGGCCCCTCACCCAGGGATCTTAAGCAATACAAAGTGGTAATACGGGAAGGAAAAATCTTCGTTGGGGCGGAGGTGTCATGAGCGCATCTCCTCAAAGCAAATCTGAAAGGCCTTGGAGTTGGCGGGTAGGCGACTGGTTCGAGGAACGGTTCGAATGGCGGGAATGGTGGCGCGCGCAAGCCAACCAGATCGTCCCATTGCACGCAACAAACTGGATGTACTGCCTTGGCGGCTTGACCTTTTTGATGTTCGGCATCCAGCTTGTAAGCGGAATTCTTTTGCTTCTTTACTATAAGCCAACAGTTTCAGAGGCATATAACTCGGTTAGATTCATCGCTACCGAGGTCAGCTTCGGCTGGTTTGTCAGAAGCGTCCACCATTGGTGCGCGAACTTGTTCATTGTGTTTCTCTTCCTCCATATGGCGCGGGTTTTCTTTACAGGAAGCTACAAAGCACCGCGAGAGATGACTTGGGTCAGTGGGGTGGTATTGCTCTTAATCGGACTCTTATTCGGTTTCACGGGATACCTGCTTCCTTGGGATCAAATTGCCTACTGGGCGACTACTGTCGGCACCGATTTGGCTAAGGCCGTGCCCCCGCCTGCGCTTGGAAACCTTCTTATAGTGCTTTTAAGGGGCGGAGCCACGGTATCCGGCGACACTTTAACCA
This sequence comes from bacterium, assembly GCA_039961635.1. Taxonomy (NCBI): domain Bacteria; species bacterium. Next base: position 30,142 of record JABRWB010000041.1, on the reverse strand, counting down.
GGTTTTTCATGTTGCACGTTGTCTTTCTTCCTTTGGGGACGCTTGTTTTTATGCTTGGTCATTTCCTTATGATCAGGCGCCAGGGCATTTCAGGCCCGCTTTAGGAGGTCATCGTGGTTTACCATCCGCGTCCAGGAGAAAAAGTCGTTGGGCCAAGGTTTTGGCCGACGCACCTTTTAACCGAAATGGCGGTGGCGATTTTTTGCCTAGGCCTGATTGTAATTTTGTGCGGCTTATACGTAAAAGGGCTCGAACCTCCCGCAGACCCTTTCACGACTCCAACCCACATAAAGCCTGAGTGGTATTTTCTGGCGGTTTATCAACTATTAAAAGTGGTTCCAAAAGACTTCGCCGGCATTCAAGATTTCAACAAGCCGTTTACGATCATTATCTCCGGCCTGTTTTTCCTGGCGGTTGCTTTACTGCCGTGGCTTGATCGCACTCCGGCAGATGCACAGCACCCCATCAAAAGGCCGCTGGTTTCACTCGCCGGCTTGGCATTTGTGATTTTCTATATCACTTTCACAATCTGGGGGTATTATTCGTGAAAACTCCTAGAATCGCATTTCGCGAGGTTTTTTTGCCGATAACTGCTCTTTTATTGTTATTCTTGACCAAACCCGCCTTGGCTCAAGAGGTTGTAGGGAAACGCTCGGATAGTTGTATCGCCTGCCACGAAAAAATGGGAGGCAAATATCTGAAATTGGTTCAGGATTTCAAAAAAAGCACGCACTGGGATAAGGGACTGGGTTGCGTTGATTGTCATGGAGGCGATCCAACTTCAGGAGACGTGGCGGTCGCGATGGATCCTGCAATTGGTTTCGTCGGCAAGCCGACCGGCGGCCAGATACTTGATACCTGCACGAAATGCCATGCAAACCCGGAATACATGAAGCAGTTCGGAAATATGCGCACCGATCAGCTTGAACTTTACAAAACGAGTATTCACGGCAAGCGCTTTTTTGAAAACGGCGACATGAATGTTGCATTCTGCTCGGACTGCCATTCGCCGCACTTAATTGCTCCAGCGTCAAATCCGCAGTCATCCACGCATCACGAAAACATCCCTGCAACCTGCGGCAAATGCCATGCAGATAAATCGCTAATGTCCGCCTATGGAATAGACGCCGATATAGTGAGCGATTACATGGCCGGCCGGCATGGCGAACTGCTTTTCAAGGAGAAGGAAACAGCCGCACCGGTATGCACTTCCTGCCACGGCTATCACGGCGCTGCGCCTCCGGGAGTAGATTCTGTCGTGAATGTATGCGGCTCTTGCCATCTTCGAACCGAGCAATATTACGCGCAAGGGCCTCACAATGAAGCCTTCAAAGCTATGAGCTTTCCTCGCTGCATAACTTGCCACGATAATCACAAGCTTAAAAAACCTACCGACGAGTTCATAACATCAACCGAAAAAGGCGGATGTTTATCGTGCCACGACACCAAAAGCGCGGCGTACGCAACGATTAACACGATAAAAACATCGCTTGCCGGACTAAACGAGCTTCACGAGGAGTGTCTTACACTAGTTGAAGAAACGGAAAAAACTACGCATTTAAGTATGACCGATATGCTTCCAAAGGTGGAAGAAATAACCACGAAACTGCTTACGGCGCGCGGCCTCCAGCATTCAGTCGATGGAAAGCTCATTTCCGACAACCACAAAGAGGCCGAATCCATTTACATGGAAATCAAGTCTTTCACCACGAAACTGATTTCGCGGGGCAGACAGGCCAAGCGCACAGTTTTGATTTTGGGGGCTTTGGTGTTTGCTTACGGCCTGCTGATGCTGTACTATACGAAGGTGGTTTTGGGAAACCGGTAGTAATTCTCAAGCCCCGGACGGCGTCCCTGGGCGCCTGTCCCTGTTTAGACAGATGACCCTGCCGTCGCCAACCAAGCTTCGTTTTTGGTCGCAAATCTCGCTCAAATCGAGCGCAGATTTGCGTCTTTTTTTTCTTCTGCCGGCTATCTTGATATTGACCACGTGTGGCGGTCAGGACAAGCACAACGCCGCCAAAGTGCCCGTCTCCGAATTTTCCGAAACACCTCCTGCCGGAATTTCCGCAGACCTGTGGAAATCCCTTCCCAACACGCCCGGCCACGGCTCCCACGTACTCAAAGAGCGGATGGAATGCGCAACGTGCCACAACACCGACAACTTCCTGGAGCTGCCCGATCCCAAAAAATGCCTCGAATGCCACGCTGAAGGCCATTTCACCAGCGAACAGGCAAAAAACCATTGTTGGGCTTGTCACGTTTTCAAAGTCCAAAAAACGGGAATGGAGCTTGTTCCCGAATTCAACGACTGCCAGATATGCCACGCCGAACCACTGCAGACTGAAATTAACAAGGATTTCTTTTCCCCCGATGCTGCGATGGCAATATCCTGCAAGAGTTGCCACAATCCACACGACGAAAGTTACGAGATTACGTCTTCTACCTGCCTGAACTGCCATGCGGTTTATAAGCCGGGCCAGACTTCCAATCCGGGACATCAATCCTGCGTTCAGTGCCACAAGCCCCATTCCTGGACCAACGTCGGAAACGCCGAGTTTTGCACGCAGTGCCATACCCAAACAACGGAAGTGCTTGAACACAACTTCCCATTCCACCCCAAGAACTGCATCCAATGTCATAGCCCACATTATCTGGGCAATTTCAAAACCGGTACTTGTGCAAGCTGCCACGAACCGGGCTGGAAGGAGCGTTTCGCTCCCGCATCGGCACCGGCGAAGCACAAAGATTGCCTTAGCTGCCACGCGATTTCCGACTGGAAGGTTGCAGCTCCATCCAAATGCCTCGAATGCCACTCAAGAGCCATTTATCCGGGCGCGGTGCCCGCTTCCAGCATTCCTTCCAAACATAAGCAATGTTTGTCATGCCACCAGAACCACACGTGGAAAGCGCCCAGAGGATCCTCAACTTGCCGCAGCTGCCATGCTCCAGTTGTCAAGGAAGTGCTCAAAGGCAAAATGCAAAACTGCGCCATTTGCCACAACACCCACGAAGGCAGCTTCAAGGGCTGGCAGTCTTGCGCCGCTTGCCATCACAGCCCGGTCGCCAATTCCAAAGAACTGCCCGCCAAAGCGGATTGCAGCCTCTGCCACAATCCACACACCTGGAAGCCCAATCTTCCCGCGGCAACGGACGCGGAACTTGCTCAAATCTTAGAAATCTCCGAAGCGGAAGTAGCGAAGCAAAAGGCCGACAAAGCTCTGAAGCTGAACGAATTCCAGATGGCCGCGGTTCACACTCTCCGGAACAGCAAGTTCTGCGGCCAATGTCATCCTGACGTGCGCGATTCCGGTCTGGCGTCGCTGAACAACGTAAAGGCGGATTGCGCGCTTTGTCATTCCGATCACCTGTGGAAACCCGAGCCTATTTTGTGTCTGTCCTGCCACGCAGACATCGGAACCGACACTGCCACGGCTGGAATGCCCGAGTGTGCAATGTGCCACGCGGGGCACAACTGGTCTCCCGAACCGCCGGGAGCCTGCAAGACCTGCCATCCATCGCAGGTGGATAACGGCAACGCCTCTTCAGGTCAATTCAAAGCAAACTGCGCGCTGTGCCACATCCCTCATACCTGGACTCGGACGCTGGATTGCGCTAGCTGCCATGCGGATAAAGCGGATGAAACTTCCTCCGGGCCGCATGTATCCTGCTCTTTCTGCCATGCTGACCACAACTGGACGCCCAAGCCGGAAGTAGCCTGTGCGACTTGTCATGCGGACATTGCGGAAACCAACTTGAAATCGAAAATGACGACGTGCACGATGTGCCACGCAGCCCACTCATTCAGCAAGACTGAAATGCCATCTTGCACGATGTGCCACGCGGACAAGCTTCAGGCAAACGAGGAGAGCATCAAAAACAACTGTGCAATGTGCCATGCGACACACGAGTGGAAGGCGGATCCCGAAAGCTGCGCGTCTTGCCATGCGGATATGACATCCAAGGGGCTGCACGTTCGCGATGGTCATCAAAGCTGTATGACCTGCCACGCAAACCACGCCTGGCGGGAGGTGCCGAGGCAAAACTGCCAAATGTGCCATGCCGACAAGGACGAGGCGCATTATCCGGATAAATCCTGCCGGGAATGCCACTACTTTAAGTAGCAAAAACATTAATGTTTGGCGTTTGACTTTTCGGGCGCAGAATCTCAACGATTTTTCATCACTCTATAAGCATGCAGTCGCCGAACGAATAAAAGCGGTAGCGTTCCGAGATGGCCGATTGATAGGCGTTTCTTATCACGTTCCGCCCCCCAAACGCATACACCATTGCCAGCAAAGTGCTTTTCGGTAAATGAAAGTTGGTTAACATTGCACCAACTACTTTGAAATTGTAGCCGGGAAAGATGAACAAATCCGTTTCGCCTTTTAATTTGAAAGGTGTACCGTCCACCGAGCAATTGCACGGCGAGAATACAGCTTCGAGCGTGCGCACGGTAGTTGTGCCTGCTGCAACGATCCGCCGGCCTTCGCGGATTGCTTTTATAATCGCCTCGGCTGCTTCTTCGGAGACGCGATATTCCTCCTTATGCATTTTGTGCATGGCCAAATCCTCTGACCTTATCGGCAAAAACGTTCCAATGCCTATATGCAGAGTGATTCGCTGGATATCAACGCCGCGCCTCGCGATTTCGTCAAGAACCTCTTGCGTGAAATGCAATCCGGCGGTAGGAGCGGCCGCGCTACCCCTGTTTAGCGCGTAGACCGTCTGATATCGGTCGGGAAATTCCGACTGACGTTTGATGTATGGTGGAATGGGCATTTCCCCGCCGGAATAAAACATTTCGAGAAATAACGGCTCCTCCAATTCGGCCGCAGGATGCATGTCATCGAGTTTGAATTGCTCTTCATCGTGGCATTTGGGCAAGTAGGCCGTTGCTTTTATTATTCCACGCGGGCCTCCTTGCTCCGCCCATTCGACCTCGATCAGAAAATCGTTCACAAGCAAGTATCTATCGCCTTTCTTCAATCCTCCCCGCACTTCGGCGATTACTTCGAACCGATATTCATCCATCTCCTTCAGTACGACGATTTCCACCGAGCCGCCGGTGAGTTTGCGTCCGCGGATTCTTCCGGGAATCACCTTGCTGTCGTTCAGCACCAATACATCCCCAATCCTAAGCAGCTTAGGAAGATCACGGAAATTTCTGTGAATTATCTCGCCGGAATTGCGGATTACATGGAGCATTCTTGACGCCGATCTATCGTCCAGGGGCTCCTGCGCTATCAGCTCGGACGGAAGCTCATAATCCAGGAGTTCAATGGGATAAGAAGACATGTCCGCAAGTGTTGGATTAAGTATCGACATATCGAAATTCCGTTTCGGACTTGGCTGCAATATCTGCGGCGATTTTTGCAATTCCTTCCCTGCTCCTTCTAATGAACCATTCGGCCCGGTCTTTCTTTTTCAATTTTGGAACATCCTTCCACATGCCGAAAACCGGCGCAGTCGGCCTGTATTCCTTGTTGCCGAAATCGGTCATCCAACGAAGCGCTTCGCCGATTACCGTTTTCTCCGGGATTCGCAAGGGTTCCGCTCCCGAGACTATTCGCACGGCGTTCAATCCCGCCACCAATCCGGTCGCTGCCGCGGATTGATAACCTTCCAGTCCTGTAATCTGTCCGGCGAAGAGCAAATTGGGATTAGCACGATATTGAAGCGTCGGATAAAGCAGCTTCGGAGCATCTATGTAGGTGTTTTTGTGCATTCTTCCATGCCTTAAAAACTTCGCCTTTTCGAGACCGGGAATCAAGGACAAAACGCGTTCCTGCTCGGGAAATTTAAGCCGGGTTTGAAATCCGACAAGCGAATAAGCCGCCCTCATCGAATCTTCCTGGCGGAGTTGCACGACTGCGTACGGTTCCCTGCCCTTTACCGGATCCACAAAACCTACGGGTTTCAGCGGCCCGAATCGCATCGCATCTTCGCCGCGGCGCGCAAGCTCTTCGATGGGCAGACATCCTTCGAACAGGCTAAGCTCCTCGCCATGTCCTAGAGGTACCAATTCGGCCGAGAGCAGCTCCTCTCTGAATCTAACATATTCATCCTTGTCCATCGGTGAATTTAAGTAACCTTCGTTTTCCCCCTTGCCGTATCTTGACGCCTCGAAAATGCGGTCGAATTTCAGCGAATCTGCAGAGACAATTGGGCTGGTTGCATCGAAGAAATGCAGTCTTTCTGAGCCAAGAAACGCGTCCAAACTTCTCCAAAAATTATCGGTTGTGTTTGGCCCGACTGCGACAATCACCGGATCGTTGCCGGATTCGGCTGCAAATTCCGCGATATTGTCGACCGACCCGCGGATGACATGAATCAAGGGATTACATGAAATTGCTTCGGTCACTCTGGCGGAAAACCGTTCGCGATCAACCATCAGCGCCGTACCGCCGGGAAGCGCCTCCGCCTCCGCACAATCGAGTATAAGCGAGCCCAGCATCCTCAATTCTTCCTTCAAGAGACCTGCACTGGTATGCGGATCTTTGCTTTTAAAAGAATTGCTGCAGACTAGCTCGGCAAATCCTGATGTGCGGTGTGCGGGCGGCATGGTGTGGGGACGCATTTCCCATAGCTCAACTTGGACGCCGCGGCGCGCGCATTGCCAAGCTGCCTCGCTCCCAGCTATTCCGGCACCGATTATCCGAATCCGCTTCATGGAAGAAATACTACCCCCATCGAGTAATACCAGCTTCAAACGCTTGAATGCCTGCCGGGAAAATTAGTCGAAATCATAAATTCGGCGCGTCCAGCCGTAGTGTTTGCCACGCGGCGGAGACTTTCTGGCCATAAAGGCTTTTGCAAGCAGCAAACCTGCTGCGAATCCTCCGATATGCGCGCCGTACGCGATGCCTCCCCCGGTAAGTTGGTCCCCCATCGCGCTCCATATCTGGAAAACAATCCAAACAATCAGAAAAAGCGCAGCCGGAATGTATACGAACCTCACGAATACAAAAAGCCACATAAGACTGTAAATTCTGGCCGCGGGATAGTAAACCAGGTAGGCGCCCATCACTCCCGCAATAGCGCCGCTTGCCCCTACCATTGGAACGTCCGACAGTGGCGAAAGCACCACCTGGGCGATTGTTGCCGCAATTCCGCAAAGTAAGTAAAAACCCGCAAATCCAAGCCGACCCATTACATACTCGCAGTTGTCGCCGAACAACCACAAAAACCACATGTTGCCTATTAAGTGCATCAATCCGCCGTGCATGAACATAGAAGTGAAAATGTTCAGATAGACCGGCAGGCCGGTAGCGGGCGGAAAGTCCCTAAAGGTCACAAGCTCCTTCGGTATCGCCCCCCATGTGAATACCGCCGCTTCCATTCCCCCGCTGAACGTAATTTCCAGGTAGAAAGCATAGACGTTGATTGCAATCAACAAAAGCACGACAATCGGCAGGCCGTAGCTTGGATTCTCGTCTCTTAATGGCAAAAAGAACACGCTCCGATTATACATCCTCGGTTTTGCGGCCGAATGTTGCACCCGAAGCCCGCTTTTGGTACTATCTCCCGCTCTCAAGGCCCTATCGTCTAGTGGTTAGGACGTAGCCCTCTCAAGGCTAAAACACGGGTTCGAGTCCCGTTAGGGCTACTTTCCCCGGCAGGCTCACAATTAAAGCATTCCATTCTTGGGGTGCTACTATCTTTCCGTGGAAATCGAAGAGTTATCCATCGGCTCGCTCAAGACGCACGCGCGGGAATGGGCCGAAAGACAGGTCCGCTTCCGCTGCATCATGTGCGGCTATGTGGGCCGCCAGCACGACTTTTACGATGGAAGCGTAGCCTGTCCCAACTGCGCCGACAGGGGGCGCTACCGGCAAAGCTTTCCTGTAAACGTCAACTATCAGCCACTCCTACAATCCATTCATTTGCTTTTTCATGTGCCCGACGAAAATGTGAAAAGCATGGTGGTGAACTTATTCGTGACGGCATACGAGCTGATGTTCGAGGAACTGTACGCGTACCATTTGCTCAACATCGGCGTTTCGGGGGATCTGACCGACTTTATCGTCGACGAAGCAAGAAGCTTCGAAAGAAAAAAGCGGCTGTTTCACGCTCTTTCGCGTGTTTATTTTGACGATGCGGCCGAAAAAATAGGTGAGGCAAACACGGTCGCACGCTTTGAGTACTTTGTACGCTCACGTAACATGATCATCCACAGGGGCGATTTGACTGTAAACGCACGGGCTGTGGAGGAGTGTTTCCGGTTGGTCGAAAAACTTCCTGCCGTTTTTCGAAAGTTCAACAACGAATTCTTTCTCTGGAAGCGTAAATAAGAACGGAGCCGATGCCTTAGCACCGGCTCCGCGAAAGGAAGTTCAGCCAAGTTTATCCGGTTACCCGGCGGCTTCCGCTTTTGCAACCTGCTTCTTAATCCATTCGGTCGTCACGCTCTTCGGACGCGTAATCGGAGTGCCGATCGCCCGATTGTATACGAGCTGGGCAAGCATACCCATCGCGCGGCTCACGCTGAAGAGAACCGTATAGTAGTCGAACTCGCGCAGGCCGAAATAATAGAGCAGGCACCCGCTTGCCGCATCCACGTTCGGCCAAGGATCCTTCGCCTTACCCATTTCGGTCAGGACCTTGGGCACTACTTCGTAAACTCGCGCGACGATCTTGAAAACCGGATCCTCCGGGCATACCCGCAAGCCGAAACCGTGAAACGCCGTGAATCTAGGGTCGGTAATCCTAAGAACTGCGTGGCCATATCCCGGAATGACGCGGCCGGCATTGAGAGTATCCCAGCTAAATTGCCTTAGCTCCTCTTCCGAAGGAACTCCTCCGAACTTTTCCTTTACGTCGAGCACCCATTTGAGGCATTCTTGGTTGGCCAAACCGTGCAATGGACCTGCAAGCCCGTTCAGTCCGGCGCTGACTGCGTAGTAGGCGTCGCTTAGCGCACTGCCGACCGTGTGGCAGGTGTTGGCGCTGACATTGCCGCTCTCATGATCGCTATGAAGCGTCAAATACAGACGCATCAAGTTGGCGAACTCGCCCGTGGGATCGTCAAACCCGAGCATCTTAACGTAATCCGCGCCCATGTCCAAATTCTTGTCCGATGGAATCAGGTCGCCCTTTTCGTAGCGGATGCGGTACACGCCCGCGGCGACTTCAGGTATCCACGCGATTATGTTAAGCGCGTCTTCAAGCATCGGTTCCCAATATTCGTCTTTCTTCATCCCTTCATCGTAGCGTTTGCGGAACTGGCTTTCGTTTTCCAGAACCAGTATCGCGGCGTCAAGCATCACCATCGGATGGGTGCCCTTTGGCATTGCACGCAGAACATCCCAGATGTAAGCTGGAACGCCTTTTCGCTCGGCGAGGTTCTTTTGCAGATCCTCCAACTCTTCCTTGCTCGGAAGCTCACCGGTGACCAAAAGCCAGAAAATTTCCTCCGGCAACTTGTCCTTGATGTCCAGGATCGGGTAGCCGCGGATAACAAGCCCGGTGTCCGGCTCAACAAGCGAAGTGTCACAAATCAGGCCTTTAACCCCCCGCATTCCGCCGTAGGCCTGCCCCACGTTAACTTCGCTGATTTTGACCTCTCCGTGGGTTTTCACAAGATTTTTAATCTCCTCGCGCAAGGGGGGGATGATCTTGGCGAGTTTTTCGTGAAGCTTGGACATATCGGTCCTCCTTGGGGTTCTGTAAGGTGCTTTGTAAGCCGTTTCACTAACAAACTTCAGATGCGGCATAGCATTGCACCTTGAATATTATATCACTAGTCAAGCCCAATCCAACGCAAAGAAACATTGTGAACAAAAGCAGTAGCTCAAAAAAGTGACCAGGTTCACAAATCGGTTCGGCATCATTCTTAAAGTGAACTGTTGCTCTAGGATTCACAAGCCTGAAGATGTATAACCCAGTTTAGGGCCAGACAGGCACTCCATTTACGCAAACCGGGTTGTTCCACCGATTTTTCGTTCGTGGCCTATAATGATGAACAAGGGGGCGGCTTTTTCGTCTTTTTGGATGTGGCTCGAGCGGTTCCAAATTTGCTTATGTGCAACAACCTGTCAACGGGCATACTAGACGAAATCGGCCATGAAGCCGAAATCGTCGAACTCGCCCGCCGCGGAGACGAATCCGCTTACGGTCAACTTGTGCGCGCCTACCATCGCAGGGTTTTCCATTTCATTCGTGGAATGGTCAAAAACAATGAAGATGCGGAAGATCTCGCCCAGGATGTGTTCGTAAAAGCGTATTTCAACTTGCGAAGCTTGAAGAACAACGCAAGCTTCAAAAGCTGGCTCTTCAGAATCGCCTACAACGTGACGCTCGATTTTATTCGGAAGAAAAAGCCGCAAGTTGTCGATACCGAGGATAGCATCCGCGAGACATTCGTTGACGTCGGAAATCCGAAGGCCGAGCTTACGCGAGAGCACACCAGAAAGCACGTTCGAAAATGCCTTGATATGTTGAACGACCAGCAGCGAAACGTCTTAGTGCTTTGCGATCTCGAAGGTATGTCCTACCAAGAAATCGCCGATTCGCTTTCGATTCCATTCGGTACGGTGCAGTCCAGGATTTTTTATGCCCGAAAGAAGCTTCGCGAGCTTTTGGAGTCTACGGGATTCAGCGAAGGAGATGCAACCCAGTGAACTGCAATTATCTGAAACATCATATGGATCCATATCTTGACGGTGCTATTAAGAACGCCGATCTTGCCCAAAAGATTCGCAGACATCTTGATGTTTGTCCTGAATGCCGGCACCGTTTTAATGAGCAGCGCGAACTTAAGCTTGCGGTCGCGAATATTGTCCGCGACGAACCTTCTCCATACCTTGAAACCAGAATAGGCGCGGCAATCAAACTCAGGAAACGCGACAACGTCAGACGGGGCGCCGTTCGGCTTGCCTTTTTCGGATCGCTTTTGGGCGTTTTCGCCGCGATTATCTGGCTCGGCATCCCCTTTGCATCGCGCGCACTTGCGCCGGACAACTCGCAATTTTATGTTTCCGCGGATTTCGATCGCAATGCACAAACCGGTAATTCTTCATCAATACTCGTCAATTCGGAAATAACTGCGGACGAGTTTCTCCGTTTCGCGGTTGACAGCCACAGGCTTGCCGAATCGGAAATGAACGGGATGCTTTACTCAGCCGTAAATCCAGACGAGCTTGAGATTGTTCCGGCGCCGTTGGAGGAGAGCGGCGGCAAATGAAATTGCTTTCGCCAAAAGCCGCATCCTTGGCCGCGAGCTTAATGTTTATCTTTTCGGCCACTGCGCCTGTCGCGGCTAAGAATCCAACAGCGGAAGAGCTGCTTTCCAAAGTACGCCACACACTTGAAAGTAGCGCCTATTCCTGCACGATTCGAATTGTAAAATCCAGGGGCTCGCGCGGCACAAAGGAAGTATTTCAGCGAATTATCCACGTCCCAGGCAAGTCTCTAATACAGCCCCAGGTAAGGGATGCCGAAGGCGATTTGAAGGACGTAGATATTTACTTCATCCGCGTCGAAGACCGCAGATATCTTGTGGACAGGAGCAGAAAAATCGCGGTCAACGATCCACGCGGCTGGGGCGGAATTCAGGAATGGATAAACATCGGCGGCCGACAGGCAGCATTGCTTGAAAATGCAACCGTGTCCGAAGGGAAATACGGCAGCAAAAGGACTTGGATAGTCGCCATTCCCGGACGAATGGTGCGCAAAGTCTGGATATCCGCCGACAGCGGCTTTCCGCTAAAGCTGGAATTGTTGGTGGATAATCGCAAGCTGCTGACCTTTGAAGTGCTTGACGATTTGAAATTCATCCATGTCGCGGATATCGACAACTCGCTTTTCGATATACCGTATGGATTCGAAAACAAGTCACCCTTGCCCAGCTTCAGGCACGACGGAGCGATTTCCGCGGCAAACGCGTGGAGACCCCTGGTGCCTGAATTCACCAAAATTCCTGAGGGATTCGCTTTTGAGGAACTTATTCCTCACAACCTCAAGCACAATCTAGTATTCCAGATGATTTTCACGGGAGACGACCCTTCCCTTGTCGTAAGCGTTTTTCAAACCAAAAATTCCGAACTGGCAAAGCTGCTTCAGGATAAACATGATAAGCGGCCGATGGTGTATGCGGTGAAAACAACCGATGGAGTGGTGCTCATTGCACTCGGTGAATTTGAGGCACAGTTCCTTCAGGAATTCCTTGACATTTTCCATAGGGATGACGAACTTGCGGATGAGCTTGTCTCCGCAAGCAGCGTTGCCTATCGCCATTTTGGCGGGTAAAATCCGGGCCGAGCACTCTTGACAGCGGCGGAGCTATTGTTATAATCCCCGCTTCCGGCCGTCAGGCCACACCTGGAGGTATTTGTATGGGTAAGCGTTGTCAGGTAACCGGTAAAGCTCCGTTGACGGGGCATCACGTTTCGCACTCGCAGCGGAAGACCAAGCGCAGGTTCAACCCGAACCTCCAGTCCGTCACACTTTACCAGGATGGTCGAAAGGTTCGGCTGAAGGTTTCTACGCGTTTCCTGCGCTCTTTTACGAACAAAGGCGTACGGATACCGGACGAAGTAATAAAAAAGTACGCGAAGTAGCCGGCCAAATCCCAAAAATCCGCTATTTGCATCTCAATGCCGCCAGTTTTTCGGCAAAGGTTGACGCATCTATACCCACCGCGCGCACGCGCTTATCCCGCGTCGCGGCGCCCGCAGTTACTGTCACGTTCTTGGCAGGGATTCCAAGCCACCCCGCCAGCTGCTTCTCGATTTCTCTGTTCGCTCTGCCCTTCTCCGGCGGCGCAACGACTCTGACCTTAACGGCGTCGCCGTAAGCGCCGGCAATTTCGTTCTTGCCGGCACCGGGAATTGCCCTGACGGCAAATTCAATCCCGATACCGCGTTCTTCAAATTTCGGAGCGCCGGTCACTGCACCCTCACGTAGGGTAATATATCTGCGAGCTTTTTCTCTCCGATCCCTTTAACGTTTATCAAATCATCAGGAGAAGCAAAAAAGCCGTTTTCGTTTCTATATTGAATAATCCGCTCGGCAAGAACCGGTCCGATACCCGGAAGCTGCTGGAGGTCCTCCGCTTTCGCCGTATTTATGTTGATCGGGCTCTTAGGCGGCTGCTTTTTGGCGGAGGACGATTTTGGTGCGGGCTTTTCCGCGGCGGCCAAGTGCTCTGCACCGGCTGGCTGTGGAGAAACGATTGCCGGCGACGTGGGAAGAGATGAAGCCGTCTCCATCCTACGATCCACGATGGCGGAGCTGTCCTGCGGAGGAGGACTGGAAAGCTGGTTCATCGAGTAAATGAACACGCCGCCCGAAACCAATGTAAGCGCGAGAACTGCAACCGCGATTTGATAGCGCGTAAGTCCCACGCATTCATGATAGCCTTCAGGAATCACCTGTCAAATGGAATCCGCATTCGAACAACATTGGGATTTGATTATCCTATTTGCGTCGGTTTACTGTGTTAGAATGCGTTCGTGTTCAAAAGGGTTGACCGGCTCATTCTTGGCGAAGTTTGGCAGCCCTTTTTATTCGGGCTATTCAGCTTTTCAATTCTCATCGTATCGGCGACGATGCTTAAGTCCACCCTGGACTTCATGATCAAGTTCAACCTGCCCTTCTCGCTTTTCGCAAAGCTTGTTCTTTTGGGTATTCCTCAAGTTGTTGCACTTTCGTTCCCCATGTCGGTGCTTTTGGGAACACTGCTTGGGATCGGCCGCCTAAACAACGATTCCGAGATAATTGCTCTTAGAGCGGCAGGGATTTCGCTTTTAAGGGCTGCAGCCGCAGTTGCCTACTTCGGGGTTGCTGCAGCCGGCATCACTTTTTTCCTTTCAGAAGGCGTCGCGCCGGGCGCCAACAGCGCAATCGTCCGCATTAAGAACGAAGTTTTATTGCGCAAGACAGGAGCGGTGAATCAGGAAAACCTCGTCTTGCCTTTCTACGAAGGCGGGCAGCTCACCTTTCTTTTGCTCGCTGAAAAGCTTGAGGGAGACAAGCTGACGGGAATAAAGTTTTTCAATTTCGGCCCCACCGACCAGCGCAGCTCTTGGATTACGGCAGAAACGGGCGTCTGGCAGGAGGATCATTGGGTATTCCATAACGGCTCGCGCTACCAAGTAATGCAGGAAGGCTCGGTTCTTACGTCCACTTTCGATATCCTTGATATACGCGAACTCGAAATCAAACCGTCCGGGCTGACCCGTAAGGCGAAGACAAGCCTTGAAATGAGCATATCGGAGCTTCGGGCATATATCAACGATTTGCAAAGGGAAGGTCTTGAACGCGAAGCCGCAAAGGCGCGCGTCGAGTATTACTTCAAATTCTCCACTCCCTTTGCCAGCGTGTTTTTTGTTCTCATAGCGTTTCCTCTCGCGATAAGCGCAGCTCGGACGACGGGTGGAACGGGAATGGGCATCGCGGTTTTGATTGTGCTTGTTTACTATGTAATAACGGTCGTGGCGATGAAACTTGGTCAGGCAGGTGCCATCCAGCCGCTTTTGGCAAGCTGGATTCCGAACGCGATTGTCGCCGCGGCAGGAGCATACTTGTTCCGGGTCAGGAACCGCTAGCTGCACTTTTTATTTTTCCGTGAACCGCCGTAATCAAAGCCAGTGCGACCGCGACCGTTATGGCGGAAGCAAACAGAAGCTCGTAGATCTGAAATGAGTCGAGCTTCAACGTCGTCGTCTGCGTCGCCAAACTTGGAAAAATTCGATTCCAAGCGAACAAATCGTTGAACAAAGGCAATTCCGGATGTTCGCGGGAAAGCCAGACCTGCGCATATTCCAACAAAAGCATCCAGGCGAAATAAATCGGCGCGAAAAGGGGCTGGCGCGGTGCTAATTTGATGAACAGCAAACCTGCAACCGCAGTACCGGAAGAAACGAATGCAAAAATCTGCACGCCTCTCTCCAAAACCGACAGGTAATCTCCAAAGCCGAAGGCCAATGGAACGAGCAAAAGTATTGCATTGTCAATCGAAAGCACGACAATCGTCGCACCTGCGGCTTGAGAGTAAGTCCGCGGCACCGATTGGGCGTGCAAGGCATTTCCTTTTGGGGCGGTCGAACGCCACAGATACAGGCAAGCTTTGAGATAGAGGCAAACAATTCCCGGAATCAACAACCAGCGAAGAACCTCCGATTCCCAAGCCGCCTGTTGATCAAGCGTTTTAATTTCGGGCGCTGCAGCCGAGAAAAACACGACAGCCACAACCTGGATGGCAAGCACGAGCGTGGTGATTGCCCATCCCGCCTGAAGCCGGACTAAATCCACCGCAAAATGTTCAACCGCGTCGAGGCTTCGTTTCACGATCCCGCCGCCGACATGATTTTTTCAAAATACCCCGACCAAAACATCAGCGCGATGTATAGCACGAGCGCGCCGAACAGGATTGTGAACAAGGGGCCGATCATAGTAAGCATCGCCCTTGTCCTGTATTGAAGTTCGCCCTGCAAGTACTGGTAAACCTTGAACAGCATATCGTCAACACTGCCCGCATGCTCCCCCGCGGCCACCAGGTGGCGAAGAACGCTTGGGAAAATCCTGCTTTTGGCAAGGCTGGTTGAAAGCTGCTCGCCACGGCTGACTTCGCTGTAAACGACCGAAAGCGCCTGCTCTATGCCGTGATGGTTCGCCGCGTCTTTTGCCATATCCAGCGCTTCAAGGTATGGTACCCCGCTTTTGATCATAGTCCCGAGGGCGAGGCACGTGCGCGCCACACCCGCCGTCGCGATCATTCCGCCAATTCCCGGAGTTACCGAGAGTACCAGCCGGAACATTGCAGCCACGTGACGGTTCTTGCCGAGCAGCCAAATTGCGACGACTGCAACCGCGGCTGCAACCATCACGCTGAACAGGCTCATGCCGAAATAACCCAACCACGCCAGGATGAATGCCGCACCAAGCGCGACTACGAACACAATGGATGGATAAATCAGCGCGCCCTGCACGCGCCGCCGAAGGTCGACTTCTTCCTCCAGAAACTGAGCGAGGTTGGCCAGCACGATATCGAGCGTACCGCTTCCTTCCGCCGCCTTGATCATTCCTCTGTACATCTTGTTGAAGATGCGCGGATGCCTGGCCAGAGCTTCCTCGAATGTGTCACCCGACTGGATTCGTGTCGAAATGTCGCGCAGAGCGCCTTGCATCATCGGGGAAAGCGAGCCTTCCAGGACGGCCGAAATGGCATGCGCGAGGTTCAATCCTGCTCCTACGCCCGATGCCAGTTCCCTTGTCACAAGCGCAAGCTCGCCCAGCGTCACGAAAGGGATGATGCTTCCGGCAATCGCGCTTAAACAGCCTTGGCCGTAGCTGAAGGTCGAGGTTCCACCTTCGGAATGGTAGATTTGGCCTGCAGATTCCCTAATCCGGTGGACGAAAAGTCCGCCGTCAAGCAGCCTGCCAACAGCGGCGTCCTGCGATTCCGCTTCAATGGTGCCGGAGCTTGACCGGCCGTCCATATCGCGGGCTTCGTACCTGTAGGTGGGCACAAATCATTTTACCCCATCAGCTCTCCGGACAATTAGCCGGTGGTTGCCGCCGAAATTACATAATTTCGGTAATTCGGGGTAGAAATAGCGGGCTTTCCCGAAGGGATGGGCCGCGGAACTTTCAATTTCGCAATTTCATCTTCTGGAGGTATGGTTTGTTCGTTGCAATCAATTACATCACGTGCAAGGAGCACTATAGGGAGAAATTCGAGTACCTGTTCAAGACGCGCGCGCGCGCGATCGACAGAATGCCTGGTTTTATTCGTATGGAAGTACTTCGTCCCAAAAAGGACGGAGACAGTTATCTGATAGTAAGCCACTGGGAATCCGAGGAAAATTTCAAGGCTTGGGTAGGTTCACCGGAATTCATCGAAGGCCACCAGCGCGGATTCGAAGATATCAAGGAGGCCAAAGCGAGGGGAGAAGAGTCTCCGCTTTCGTCCGATTTCAGAACCTATGAGGTGATTACCACTTGAAAAAATGGCTTGCCAGAGTCGGCATTGCTGGCGCTGTGTTCTTTTTCGTGAAAGGACTCGCCTGGCTGATTATTCCTCTGCTAGCGGTAAAGAGCTGCCAGGAATGATAGTGGACGGAATTGGAACCTGATAACATGTTGCGTCTTTTTTGAGGATGCAGCGATGGAAGACCTGCCCGTCCGTGTAACCACCGAATGGCTGACTCCGGTTGTAACCGGTTATCTGGCGCACGGCGCAAGAATTGTTTTGATTATTGTAGGTTCTTGGATCGCGCTCGCGGCGGGCAATCTTCTGTCCAAGCGAATCGCGGACAGGGCTTCCAAGCGTCTTGAATCCGAACCAGGAATAGCCGAACGCGTGCGCACAGTCAGCGGAGTGCTGCGGAATCTTTACAGGTATGTGGTCGTTTTTATTGCCAGCCTGCTGGTGCTGTCCGAGTTCGGAGTAGACCTGGGGCCGTTACTTGCAGGCGCGGGAATTTTGGGGCTGGCAATCGGTTTTGGCAGCCAAGAGCTTGTAAAGGATGTGATCGCCGGCTACTTCATTCTGATTGAAGGCGAATTTGGCGTTGGCGACGTGATCAAAGTAGGGGAACATGTCGGCACCGTTGAACGGCTCGGACTAAGAAATATCAAACTTGTGGCCTTCGACGGTTCAATTCACGTAATACCTAATTCCCAGGTTTCCACCTTGGTCGTTTTGTCCAAAGGATTCGCCCGCGCTTTTTTGAAAGTGGATGTTGCTTACTCTACCGACTTCGACAAAGTAAGAACCTTGTTAAGCGAGTATTCGTTGGGATTGATGAAGGAATTGGATTACATCCTGGGCGAGCCGGAAATTCTCGGAGTCAATTCGCTTAAAGATTCCGGAGTGGAATACTTTATCGCGATAAAGGTCAAGCCCGGCAAACAGCATGAACTTCAACGGAGAATGCAACAGGACGTGGTCGAGTTATTCCGCGCAAACGCGATAGAAATACCATTCCCGCACCAAGTCGAAATCGTCCGCACCGCAAATTCGGATTAATTTGCCTTATCCAATGCGCGAACCGATGGTGTGATTTCCAGCTTGTTCAAATACGCTTCGTAATCGGCTAATGTCGGCAAATATCCCTCGCTGTGCGAGCGCTTGATCAACGCGACGATGCACGCTTCCAGAAGATTGGTTCCAAAGCTCCGGCCCTCGAAAACGGGAGTTGTCGTAACAAGCCATCTCACGCCCCGGCCTGCGAGCATTGTCACGTCTTCTTCTGTTGTCGTGTTTGTAAGAATCACCTTGCCGTTCAAATTTGACGGCGCGTACCGCTTTATGTAATGAAAGTCGCCGCATATCCAGTCGGCGCTCTCGAACAACTTTGGATACTTCGGAGTTTGTTTCTCCTGCTTTTCGCCCGTCGGATAAATCCATGTGAACGGCAGGCGCGTGACAATGGGCAGCAGCACGCTGCCAAGGAAGAACAACGTTTTCAGACTACGAATGGGTATCCCGATTCCCAAGGCGAATGCAAGATCGCCGAAAACGACGCTTCTGCAGTATTTCCATAACGATTGCGCCATTCCCGTGCGGTCTATGCCGCTAGTCATCATCGCCCGCGAATCCGAAAGTTTTGGAGTACCCTCGAACTTTTGCGCCAGCCACTCTACGGTGCGCCGCTCAAGCGTGTTTTTTAGACCGCTGCCGTCCACAACAGGCGATTTCCTGGCCGCCTGCGCCATTTTAAGCGCATCTCTGACGACGTATTTGCGGTCTCCGACCCATAAGTAAAGATCAATCCCGCCGAGACCGATCGCGTCCACCTTTCCGTCCATTTCGCGGAT
Source organism: bacterium (assembly GCA_039961635.1). Taxonomy (NCBI): domain Bacteria; species bacterium. The sequence goes on along the minus strand of JABRWB010000041.1, from coordinate 11,377 downwards.
CAGCCGGATGGCGGCGTTAATATCGCCATCGGTGCCGCGCCTTTCAATAATGACCTGTTCTCCTAAAAGCGCCGTGGAAACTTTTTTGTCCCGCTTGGAGCTTCCGAGAGAAACGCTTAAAACGCTGATAGCCACTGGCATCACCCCCTATGCAAAAATCGAAAGCATATGATGTTGTTCCGGCGACAGGATAAGCTCGCGGCTTATCTGCCTTGGAAACAACTCGGAATCGTCCCAGAAGCTGCGCGGCAAATTCGTCGCACCTCCAATCAGGGCGCCGCGCTTTTGCAAATCCTTCAGCAAATTCCCAATGTTGATTAAATATAAAGTACTCACCAGCAGCGCGCCTCCGTGTATGAACACAAGGTAATATTCGGGCGCGTGGGCCGCCGGAATATCGAGGTAATATTCGTTGCGCGCGAAAGCCTTTACTTTTACGGATCGGCCTGAAAGCGGGCCTGAAGCAAACCAGCCTTCCATGCCCCCGGGGTGGCCGCGGCCCGCGGCCTGGATATCGAAAACCCTAATCGCCAAATATTCGGCTACGTTAACCTTGTATGCCGGACCGCGTATGATGTCTGAAATCGACTTTTCGATAATATGCCTTTGCTCGAGCAAATCAGCAAGATAGAACAGGTCATTCATAACTGACTCTCCACAGTACCTTTGACGTAATTAACCGTGTTTCCGGCTGTTACAGCATATTCCCAACCTTTCGTAACAATCTCCTCGATTTTGACAACAGCCGCGGCCACCATGGCAAGCACAGTTGGCATTTCCTCCGGCTCGAACGGCTCCAAAACCCAATCCGAAAGGTATTCCAATTCGCCGCCGCCTATGCCCAACCTTACGCGGTAAAATGCGCTCTTGTAGTGGCGGATAACGCTCTCAGCGCCTTTGTGCCCGCCCGCGCTGCCGTCGGCCCGCAGCCGCATTTTGCCCAGCGGAAGGTTCACATCATCGAAAACCACAATCAGAGATGCGCCTTTGTTCCGTCTCATCAGCGGGCCGACGCACAGCCCGCTTCCGTTCATAAACGTCATCGGTTTGACGAGCAGCACAGCCTTGCCCTCGATCCGCGCCTCGCGCACCTCGCCTTGACATCGCTGGTGTTTATTTCCCGCCTTCCACCGCTCAGCTAACGCGTCCACCACCATGAATCCAAGGTTATGCCGCGTGGCCTTGTACCGCTCGCCTGGATTGCCCAGCCCGGCAATCACCCAATCGTAGGAAGCTGCAGGAACTCGCCGAAAAAACACGGTGCGATTATACAACCGGATTCTGCACGGCTTGCTTTTTGATTTGGCCGAAGGGGATGAAAAACTGCTATATAGATACCGCCGCAAGAACCTTGCGCACTGCGCCGACGACCGAATCCATCTCTTCGTCAGTCATCGACGGATAGAACGGCAGCGACAAAACGCGCATGCCAGCGTCTGCCGCGACAGGCCAATCTTCTGCCCGCCAGCCGTATTTGTCCTTGTAATATCTGAATTCGAATATCGGGCGGAAATGGACATATCCCTGGACGTTTTCAGCCAGCAGTAACGAAAGAAATTCGTCGCGGCCGACCGTAATTTTGTCCAAATCCAGAAGGCAGGGAAATATGTGATGCGCGCTCTTTACATGATCCCGCACCTGAAGCGGCTCGATTCCCGGCACATCCGCGAGCAGCGAGCAATATCGCTCATACAGCCTGAGACGCTTTTTCCAGTTTTCATCGAGCTTGCCAAGCTGCACCAGCCCAAGCGCCGCCTGCAGGTCGAATATGTTGTATTTGAATCCCGCGCGCTCGATATCGTACAATTCGAACCGGCTACCTTCGTACCTTTGCCACGCGTTTCGGCTCATCCCGTGGAGCGAGACGACCATCGCCCTGGCTTTCGTTTCTTCGTCGCGGCAGACAAGCATCCCCCCCTCCCCTGTCGAGAGATTCTTGTTCGCGTAAAAGCTGAAGCATGAGTACGGCGAAAATCCGCCCATTTTTCTGCCGCGGTATTCCGCCTCAACCGCATGCGCGCAGTCCTCGATAACCGTAAGACCATGCCGCTCCGCGATATCCGATATCGCGTCAAGCTCGCATGGATGCCCCGCGTAATGCACGGGAATTATCGCTTTCGTCCGATTCGTAATCGCCCGTTCGATTTTTTCCTCGTCAATACACAGCGTATCCGGATGAATATCCACAAGCACGGGCGTCGCGCCGACATGCTCGATTACGTTGACCGTCGCGGCAAACGTCATCGGCGTCGTGATTACCTCGTCGTCAGGGCCGATCCCTTCGCAATGCAACGCGGTATGCAGCGCCGCGGTGCAGGAGTTCAGCCCAAGCGCAAACAAACCGCGGGAATTTCCCGCCGACTCTCCGTTCTTCGTTCCTCTTGCGAGATAATATGCAAACGCCCTCTCGAATTCGACGGTTTTCGGGCCGCGCGTGACCCACCCGGAGCGCAGGCATTCCTCCAGCGCGGCAAGCTCCACCGGATCGTATGCGCGCCGATAAAGCGGGATAAGCTCCCGGCAAAATGGTTCGCCGCCGTGCGCGGCAAGCTCGGATGAAGGCTTGGCGGACATCCTCTCCATTATATCGGCCGAACAATTCTACGTTTCAGCCGCCAGCAGCGGGTGAAACCGCCCATCGGACTATAATGTCGCTGCCGAAGTCCGGTGATTCCTGCACGGGAGAGCGCCATGGGAAAGTGCTTGCATTTGTTGACCGCCGCATGCGCCGCAAATCATGCGGTAATTTGTGTTTTTGCGGCCATCCTTGTCGTAGCATCCGCTCTATGCCCCGCCATCGCCACGGACAACGTTTACATGGGCATCAATATGTCCAATTCCACCGATCCGCCGGGACTTGCGATCGATCCCGTATTGGACTCGCCAGCGTACAAAGCAGGACTTCGCTCCGGAGACGTGATACTCGCGCTCGACGGAAAGGAACTCGGCGCGGATGTCGCGACGTACAACCAGCAGCTTCAGGACGCGCTTAAATCTAAGCACGTCGGCGATTCGCTCGCCGTGAAAGTTTTTCGACCGGGACCGCAACTGATCGTTACGGTGAACGGCGTCGAATACCCGACCGAATTCCCGCTGGAGGATTACCCGGACATCCTCGCGCACTCAAAGCCCGGCGACGTCGTGAAGCTCGAAGCCATAAACGAATCGCGCACGCTTGAATTCACCGTTATCCTCGGCCCTCGCCCGGAAGGCGGCGCGGGGACGATTCCGCCTAATGAGCAGCTATGGAATACGCTCTGCGCAAATGCAAACGAAACGACTTCTCCATATCCAATGACAGATGCGGAAATCAACCTTCGATATTTGGCGCAGATTTTGACAAGCGCGTCAGGCACTCAAACCCAATTTGATGACCTGTTTGTGCGGCTGAACAACCGGGCTAGCCCCGACGATGGATTCAGGAGCCATCTGGTCTCACTGATTCTGCGCGACGGCTTCACCATGGATAGGTGCATAAAACTTGTTGAAGCCGATTTAAAATCCTGCGGTTTGAAAACGATTTGGGGATTTGACGGAATACATTCCACCGCAAGCTGGATGCTGAAAAACGACGCGGCGACATCCTGGATGGCGCAGATGCCCGTCAATATCACGATTGATAACTACACCACATACTGGGAAAATCGCTTCAAAGAAGCTGCGGAATTAGTGTCCGAGGCTTTTTCTGCTTTGTCCGACGAGGAAAAAGCCTTTGTCGCAGAACATCGCGCCGGTCTTGCTGACGCGTTTGCGGCGGACAATTACATCAACGAAGATGCTGACAAGCGCAGGTTCCGAGACAACGCAAAGCTGATAGCAATTTCCAGAAAAATCGAATACAGCAAGCTCTTGGCGGCTCAAGCGAAGTTGCTGGTTTTCCAGGAGCCCTATTACCTGGACGAGTTGAAATCGAACTTGAAGCGTATTTATGCCGGCAAGCTCGACCAGCCTGTCCTTTACGAAAAGGAAACTCCGTTCGGATGGATCGTCATTCAGGGAACCGGCCGCACCTGGCGCAACCTGCCCACCGACCCGGCGCAGTACCGCCACGACCTGCTCGTCATCGACCTCGGCGGCGACGATTTCTATTCGACGACCGCGGGCAGCGGAATCTCGCCCCGGCACCCCGTCGGCGTCCTGATCGACTTCGGCGGCGACGACGCCTACGAGTCCACGCTGCCCTATTCGCAGGGCTCCGGCTCCCTCGGTTGCGGGCTGCTTGTGGACCTCGAAGGCGACGATTCTTACATCGGGATGAACTGGGCGCAGGGCACGGGCTTTTTCGGCTGCGGCGCGCTCGTTGACGCGGCGGGGAACGACAGCTACCGCGGCCAGGCGTTCTGCCAGGCGGCTAGCATTTTCGGCACCGGCATCCTGTACGACGTCTCCGGCGACGACCGCTGCGAAGCGCATCTGAAATCCCAGGCGTTCGCCGGCGCAAAGGCCGTCAGCTTTCTCGTGGACGGCGCTGGCGACGACTACCGTTACGCCAAAGGGGTGAACCCCACGAACTACGGCGACCCCGGCATTTTCGATTCCTGGAGCCAGGGCTGCGCGGACGGCTTCCGCCAGTACGCCTCTGGCGGGATCGCTGGAGTGATAGACCTGGGCGGCGACGACTACTGCGAAGCGGGCAATTTCTCGCAGGGCGGTGGCTACTACTTCGGCCTCGGATTCTACTACGACGAAGGCGGGAACGACCACTTCGTCGGCAGCCGCTACAACCAGGGCTTCTCGGCGCACCAGGCCGTCGGCGTGTTCCTCAATTACGGCGGCGACGACCTGTACCAGACGCGGCAGGGCGTGGCGCAGGGGCTTGCGTGGGACGAGTGCGTCACTTACTTCTACGATTCGTTCGGCGACGACCGCTACGAGGGCGGAACCGGCTTTTCGCAGGGCGCGAGCGCGCACAACTCGCTGTGCATCTTCCGCGACGGCGGCGGGCGGGATATATACGACTACCCGCCGGGCCAGGCGCGCGCGGGCGGAAACGACTACCACGGCGGTTCGTCGCTGTCGATGTTCATAGACGAGGGCGGGGATGTGGATAGCTATAACTGGGATGTCGCGGCTTCGATCGCAGCCGGTGCCGCAGCTTCGGAATCCGGCGAATCCGAGGTGGCTGAGAGCGCTGCACCGGCTCGCACGAACGCCAACAATCTCATTACAGTCTGGAAGGAGTACGGGTTCTTCTGCGACCTGCCGGGAAGCATCGCGGAGATACTGGAAGCCGACGCGTGGAAGGGGATATGGGTGGAGCAGGGGTTTGAGAATTAAATTGAGCATTAATAGGCATTATCGCCATGGCTACTCTTTCGCCCCATGCTTCTTTAAGAATGCAGCCATTTTGTTTTTCTTGTACTTTTTGGCCATACCTAATGGAGTAAGGCCATCATTGTTGCGTGCGTTCAGATCAGCTCCACCTTTAATCAAGATTAGCGCGGCATCCATTTCCTCACTTAAAACTAGTGAATGAAGTAGAGAATTTCCGGACTCGCTTTGCCGGACATTCAAGTCCGCTCCTTCGTCAACCAAAAGGCGAACGGTTTTGAGACCATCTGAATTCGGAAAAATCTCTTTGTTGAACTCCTGCATTTTCACGGACATCAAAGCAAGTTGAAGGGCTGAAACCTTTTCAGGCGACATTACGGCATTTACTTGGGCACCACCGCCAATAAGAACGATGCAGATTTCTGCTTGTCCATTCGAAGCTGCTACTTGCAGAGGTCCCATTATCTGTTCTGCAGGGACAACTCCCCTTTGAGGCTTTCCATTTACCTTCTCGTTATATAAAAGTCTGACTGTGATATTCGCGTCCGCGCCTTTGCTTAGCAGGTATTCAACTACAAATTGCTTATCGGCGATTATGGCTGCAATGAGGGGCGTGAGCTCACGATTGAAAGTAATTCTGTCCTTTCCGGATTCATCCACTTCAAGCCTTACATGTTTTGCATTAACTAGTTCGGGAGATTTGGAAAGGATTGACTTAACCTTTTCCAAGTCCCCCTTCTCGCACGCCTCTATCAGCTCCTTTTTCGTCGCGCCCCCGGGCACCGGCTGGCATGCTGCCGCTTCAAATGAGATTACGATTGCAATAACGAGAACTACGAATACATGGATGTACGATTTCATATCCGCGCTATTTTACACGAAATTCCCCTACTCCTCCCCCAGATGGTACCTCTCGATGTCCGTGCTCAGGTTCTCCTCGCCCGGCAGGTAAATCCTCGACAGCTTGCTTATTTGGTCAAGGTAGCGCCGGTACGTCACGCGCTTCCTCGAATCGCCCTCCTCCTCCGCGATCTGCAGGTTGATTGTCGCACGCTCGCGGGCCACCTCGTACTGCCCCTCGAACAGCAGCCCCTCCATCGTTGGATCCACATACGGCGTCTCGGACAGTTTTTTCATGAACAGCTCGTGAGTGCGCAGCTTTTTCGGGCGCTTAAGCCACTCCCGGCGCTCGGCCTTGCGGCTTCGGCGCAGGCTTGCCGCGTCCCGCCGAAGCAGCCAGAACTCCTTCCAGCGCACCTTCCACGGCTTTTTGGGCGGCTTTGGCGGATCCAAAAGGTCGGCGTTCTCCCGAAGTTCCTTCGCAAGCAGTGGATTCGTAAGCGCAATCCGTTCGGCGCGCTCCCGCAACTCCTTCGCCTTGAGCTTGTCGGCGCGCGTCGGGCCGGACGGGCCGGGGCGCCGGTATCCGAAGCCGCGCTTCGCGGTCAGCCGGGCCGGGCGGCGGCCGTTCACCTGCACCGTGTCTGCAAGCTGCCAGCTCATCTCCGCGTCGAACATGTCTATTTCGACAAGCGAAGTGTGCTGGAACATCAGGTAGGCTACGATGCCGGCGAACGGGAAGCACAGCGCCACAAGCCCCCAGAACCGGCCGCGGCCGTACTTGCGCTCGGCGTCGAGCTGCACCCAGCGCGCCTGGCCGAGCCAGACGAGGATCGCCAGCGCGTTCCAGATTACGTCCCAATTGAAATGCGGTGCGGGCATGAGCAATAGATTGGACGGTCGCAGATGGAATGCTGTTCCCGCCGCGGGTTATTTTACCCAATTAGAGCCAAGCCCGGTGCTAAAATCCTTCCGGTGAAGCTAGACCGCGCACTTGCCGGTGCAATCATTTTTCTCGTGCTCCTCACGCTCGTTTTCCACTTGAGCACGCTTTTCCTGGGCGACGTATACTCCCCCTCCGGCGATATTCTTTACCAGAACTACCCGTGGCGGCTGTTCTATTCGCAGGAACTGAAAGCCGGGCGGCTGCCTTACTGGTATCCCGGCCAGGCGTGCGGCTTCCCGCTGTTCGCGGAAGGCCAGATCGGGCCGCTTTATCCGCCGAATCTACTGCTCTACAGAGTATTCGACACTTGGACCGCGATCAACATCGGCGCGGCACTCTCGACATTTTTTGCAGGTCTCGGCGCGCTGTTCTTGTTCCGCAGGCTAAGGTTATCCATCTCCGCTTCTGCGTTCGGCGCGTCGATATTCATGATTTCCGGGCCGCTGACCGCACATCTTGGGCACCTGAATCTGGTCGCCGCAGTCTCGTGGATGCCTTGGATAATCTTCGGCTCGCTTGCCGTCGCGGAATCCGCTGAAAAAAAACGATTTGTATATTTTGTCGCGACCGGATTCGCAATATTAATTTCCATATTCGCCGGGCATCCGCAGATGACGATGATATCGATCATCAGCGCGGCGATATTTATTTTTGCGTATGGCGTCATTTCACGCCGCGGCATCGGAAAATCTTTAGTGGCAATATTGATTGCACCCGTCGCACCCGCAATTGTCGCCGGGCTTTCCGCCGGATTGTGCATTTGGCCGACTGTCGAACTGCTCCGCCATTCCAACCGCGCCGGATTTACGCTTGCCGACTTTCTCTCGTACAGCTACCCGCCGCACATGGCGCTGACATATTTGTATCCGTTCTTTTTCGGGCCCGCGAATTCTTGGCAGTCGCCGGATTACCGCGGCCCGCAGGGATTCGTCGAGTTTGTGAGTTTCATCGGCCCCGTTCCGCTTATTGCCGCGTTTGCCGCTTTCGTTTTTGCCATCCGCTTTTGGAAGGCTGCGCCGAAGCTGGATTCTTTTTTCGGCCGGGCGGCCGAGTCCGTTAAGCTGCTCGTCGCCTGCGATATCGCTTATTTCATTCTTGCTCTGGGAAAATGGGCGGGAGTTTACGCTCTGTTTTATATCATTCCGGGATTCGGCGCCTCGCGGATTCCAGCACGGTTCATCATTCCGGACGTGTTGATGGCCGCGGGGCTTGCGGCAATCGGATTCGATTTGCTCATACGGCGCGCTTCAAACAGCAAATTTTCTGCAGCGCTGATCGCTGTCGCGATGTTCGCGCTGTCCGTCTGGCCGCTGTTATGGTTTCATTCCAAATTCAATTTGACATCAAGCGCGGAGGCCGCGTTGCCGGTTCCACATTGGTTCGCGTTGTTGGCCCGTAACGACCCCGGCCTGCGGATTTATTACGAGGAAGGAGAAAAACGCCCCGACCTCGGCTCGCAGGAATCGGATGTTGAATTCGCGAAGCCTTGCTATCCATGGCTCGCGGGAATCCCCAGCGTCGGATGGGCGGGCGAACTTGTGCTGAATGATTACAAGAAATTTTGCGATACCGCGCTTTCAAGCGACGGCTCGAATTTAGAAGACGAACGCAAGTCGGAGATGGTCGCGTGGCTCGGCGCTGTTCCGAGCTACCCGTCGCCCATCACGAAACCGCCGAAGCCCGGATACTACCTCTGCGGCGCGTACGAAAAGCTTGCATCGCAAGACGAAATTCTGGAGCGAATTGCGGATTCATATCCCGTTTACCTTGATCAGCTTGCAATGGGAACGAATGAAATATCGGTGAAACCGTCGCTTGAGGGTTTCTCTTCGGTTAGACTTGTGAAAGGCGAAAGGCCAGGCGAGGATTCCTTCGAAATCGCCTGCGATACTGACAAGATATTCGTACGCGCGGTGAGCTGGTATCCCGGATGGAGCGCGTTGCTCGACGACACGCCGGTAAATATATTCAAGGTGAACGCGGCTTTTCAAGGCGTGGAAATACCGGCAGGCAAGCATACGCTTAAATTCAGGTACAACAAAAAATTATCGCCCCCGGCAATATTTCTTCCATACATAGTGTTTGCGGCTCTGATCGCCGCCGCGCGGTTTTTGTCGTTTCGCCGCGTGTAAAATAGCGGCGTGTCGTTCGCGCGCAAAACGATTTCCGTAACCGAGCTGACCACGCTCGTAAAAAGCCTGCTCGAAAACGAGCCGGCGCTTGCGGCCGTATCCGTCGTAGGCGAAATCAGCGGATTGAAAATCTACGACCGCCACGTTTACTTCACGCTCAAGGACAAGGAAAGCCAGGTGCGGTGCGCATGGTTCAACGGCGCTTCGGGCGCGCAGCGCATCAAGCTCAAGGACGGCGACGAGGTAGTTTGCTCCGGCCGGGTAACCGTATACCTTCCGCGCGGCGAGTACCAGCTCACGGTTTACGAAGTAATCCCGCGCGGCGCGGGCGAGCTTGCGGTCGCGTATGAAAAACTGAAGGAAAAGCTTAAGGCGCAGGGGCTTTTCGACTCGGAGCGCAAGATTCCGATTCCCGCCCTTCCCCACCGGCTGGCAATCGTCACTTCGCCTAAGGCCGCGGCGCTGCAGGATATGCTTAACGTCCATGCGCGCAACGCGCCCCACGTCGAGCTCAAGCTTTTTCCGTCGCTCGTGCAGGGGGACGGCGCGGCCGCGGAACTTATCCGCGCGGTCGCGCTCGCGCAGGCTGATCCGGATGGATTCGACGCGCTGATAATCGCGCGCGGGGGGGGGAGCATCGAGGATTTGTGGTGCTTCAACGACGAAGCGCTTGCGCGCGCGCTCGCCGATTGCACGATTCCGACCATAAGCGGCGTCGGCCACGAAAGCGATACGACGATATGCGATCTCGTCTGCGACCTGCGCGCGCCCACTCCGACCGCGGCGATGGACGCCGCGACCGGCAACTGGCCGGACGTGCTGGCGCAGCTGGACGCGCTCAAATCCGCGATCCCCGCGCGCACTCTGCGGCTGCTCAATACATCCGGACGCGATTTCACCGCAGCGTCCGATTTGCGCACGATCCGCGCGCTCGTCGGAAGAATCGAACAGGCCGAGCAGACCGCCGACGGCGCTGCTTCCGTTTTATCGGCCGTTCCGGAGCGGCTCTGCGCAATGCGCGATGCCGCAACTTCGCTTATCGGGCACCGCGCGGCGTCCGCGATCCTCACGCGCATCGAACGTACCCAATCCGACGCGCGCGCTCTCGAATCCGCGTCCGCGAAATCCGCGATCGCTCTTCTCAAATCGCTCGCCGACCGGCTTTCGGCATTCCAGGCGCGGCTCGAAGCGAGCGATTTGTCGAAGCATCTCGCGCGCGGGTACAGCATAGTCGAGCGCGCTTCCGATGGTACAATCGTGACCGGCCCGGCGGATGTCGCTCATGCCGAGCGGTTGTCCATCCGCGGCGGCGGCGGCGCGTATTTTGCGGTAGTCGATATGCCCGGCGGGGCCGAGGAGCAGGAATGAGCAAATCGAAAAAACAGGATAACGACGGCGCCTCGCCGGACATCGGCGGGCTTATTCCGGACGAGGACGAAGCGCTGGATTTCGGAATCGCCGCCGCCGGACTGCCCGATTCCGCCGGCGATACGTCCGCGGCCACCCGCGATTCGCTTGACGATTTCGAGACGACGTTCGAGCGGCTGAAGGCCATCGCCTCGGAGCTTGAACGCGAAGATATCAAACTCGGAGATATGGTGAAGCTTTTCGAAGAGGGAGTCGCGCTAATAAAGCAATGCGACAAATTCCTTAAGGAAGCGCGCAGCCGCGTCGAGAAGTACATCCAGCGCACGGACGACGGCCGATGGGTGATCAAGGGGCTGGAAGAAGCGGACGCGAGATAAGGAGCGCGGGCTTCCAAGTCCGCCCGTAATTCAATATCGGTGCGATTCCGGCAGCCGATACGGCGGGCCATTTGGCGGCCGCATCATGGCCGCCGCGACCGCCGCCACTTTCTGCGCGGGTTCGGGCCGCCGAACCTGTGCCGAACCTATGCCAAATTGCGCGACCGGAGCGACCCGCCGCCGCGGCAAAACGGCGCGGACACGGCCCGGCGGAATGTGCGCGGAACCCGCGCGGAATTGCGCGACGCGGGCGCGACGCGGGGAAAACAAGGGAGTTGAGAGTTCGGAGTTGAGCGTTGAGAGTCAAAAATCAAGGAGCGCGGCGTTTGCGCGGCGAGCTTAATTGGACTATCACGGCTCCGGGAAGCGCGGCCGGGAGGCCGCGTATCGCCGCCAAAACGGGCAAAATCCAACCGAATGGCGGAATCCGCCGGAATCGGATA